>NZ_CFHWOM010000040.1:0-34149 GCF_984391705.1 Vibrio sp.
GGCTCTGGCTCTGGCTCTGGCTCTGGCTCTGGCTCTGGCTCTGGCTCTTCAGAGTTTTCTGCGTCATCAGCAACGTCAAGTGGTGCTTCACTGGTTGCAGTGTCACTAGACTCTGCGTTCAACTCATCAAGATCCAGCTCATCCAATAGAGGATCCGCTTCAGGAGCAACACTCAACATATCATCCATGAAGTCTTGGCTTGAGAAGTCTTCCGAAACTTCGATATCTAGAGACTCAGCGTCGAGTAAATCATCTTTTACATCTAGAGAACCAAGTTCCTCGACCAAATCTGCAGTCTCATCCAACAGAGATGTAATATCGGATTCACTTAGTGCGCCAAGTTCTTCTGATTCTTGCGCTAATGGATCCTCTAATTCTGATTGCTCACTTGCCGCTTCTAACGGCTCTTCAGCCTCAGTCAACACTTCTTGAGATGCTTCTGATTGATCCGTTATTTCATTATCAGCGCTCTCAGTCAGCTCATCACCTTGAAGGTTTTGCTTCTCAATCTCCAAAAGCTCTTCGAACAAATCGGTGCTTTCATCTGACAGATCGTCAAGTGACTCTTCTTCATCCGCGTTGTCGAACAGTTCGTCTAGAAGTTCTGTACTGTCATCAAGTGATAGGCTTTCCTTGGTACTTTCCGTACCGATGAGTTCATCAAGTTCAGAATCAAGGTCTAGCTCATCGCCACCCTCTGAATCATCAATAAATTCATCCAATAGCTCTGTACTTTCTTCATTAATTGGCGCTTCATCATTTAAGCCAATCAGCTCATCAAATAAGTCTTCACCTTCAAGTTCAGACTCTGGATTTTCTGTCAACGCATCGTTGTTTTCAGCAAGTAACTCATCAAGCAAGTCTGTGTTACTAGAATCAATGGATGGCGCGTCGTCATCAAGCATCTCATCCAACAAGGCGGTTTCATCAACTGAATTCGCTTCTAGGGTCTCTAGATCAGCCTGCGCTTCCATTTGAGCAAAGATGTCATCGATTTCACTATCTGACGCTAAGCTTGGCTCATCTAACGGTGTTTCCGACTCATCACTTAAATCAAAGTCATCTCCCTCATCAAGCAAGTTGTCAAAGTCCAGACTCTCTCCGTCATCTTCGATTTCGCTGAACAGATCGTCCAACATAGACTGATCAAGTGCACCACCTTCTAGATCTTCCGCCTCACCATCTTCGGCTATAAGAGAATCAAGAGCCTCTTGGGACATATCGCCATCATCAGAAAGATCAAAGCCTTCATCTTCTCCCTCATCGATAACAACTTCATCCAGTGCTCGTTCCATCTCTTCCAAGCCAAGCGCTTTATCATCACTGTTTACGCTGATGCCGTTGGAGCCTAGATCGCCATCCGTCAGAGATTCGTCTAAATCACCATCATCACCTATACCAGCGAATGGGTCATCACCGTCTTCGCCTTCTAAGTTGAAATCTAAATCACTGTCATCAAGATCCGCGAAAACGTCATCTTCATCAGATTTATCAAGCTCACCCTCATCTGAGAACAACGCTTCGCTGTCGTCCGAATCGCCAAATAGGTCATCATCAAGCAACAAATCATCATCTAGATCTTCGTTAATGGTTTCAGGTGCAATTGGAGCTGTAGGTTGCTGAGACTGAACCTCTTGTTGAGCTTGAGGCTCACTGTCATCTTGTTTACGACGACCTAGTAACATCACTACAAGCAGACCTATCAACAAGCCTGGGATAATTGCTAACGCGGCAACCAACCATGTATTTGAGAAGAAATTGTCTAATGACGAGGGCGCCATTTTTTGTTCTTCAGCTAGACGTAGTCTCTCTGCTTCTAGCTGTTTTTCGACCTCATCTCGAATCCGAGCTTCATCACCTAACTCATCTTTTAGAACGTCTACTTCTGACTGGACTTGAGCCAGCATCAAGCGAAGTTTGTGATTCTTCTCTTCTAAAGCCATAAGCTCACCTTCAGAGCTTTCTAACTGACGCTCTAAAGTTGTAACTTGTTTGGTTTTCTCTTGCTTTGCTATCTGCGCTAAGTCGTTATCAGACTTAACCATGCTTTCTTGTTGAACTGGAGCCTTCTGCTCAGATGTGGCCGCTGTAGCTGCAGGCTTTGTTTGTGGTTGCGGCTTCGTTTCGGCCGCTGGTTCAGTTTGACCTTGAGTCGCACCTTCTAACCGCGCTTTATGCGCCGCCATTACCCTCACCGCTTCTTGGGTAGAAACGCTACCAATTTGGCTTAACGATGGGACGCGTAGATTGCTGCCTGGGATAAGTTCATGGATGTTTTGATTATCAAACGCCTGAGGGTTCAATTGAAAAATGGCATAAAGCGTTTGTTGAATAGAAACCGATGTAGCTGGGCGCAACTGAGTTGCGATTCCCCATAACGTCTCTTGCCCTGTAGTTGGACCATAAAAACGAGAAGGCTCTGCACTGCGCAGATTATTAGCCAAAGGTTCAGAGAATTGTGGAGACGACTGGATCTCGCCATTCGGCCCCTTAAGGCGGATGCTCTCTGCGCTTACAATAGATGTTTGAGTCACGGCAACCATTGCAAGTGGCAACAGTAGACGCTGTAGAAGTCGACGCATATAAGGCTCAGCTATGTGCTCAATTAATTTAAATATACAGTGATCT
The DNA here is from genome assembly GCF_984391705.1 of Vibrio sp. Classification (NCBI taxonomy): domain Bacteria; kingdom Pseudomonadati; phylum Pseudomonadota; class Gammaproteobacteria; order Vibrionales; family Vibrionaceae; genus Vibrio; species Vibrio sp. The sequence continues at coordinate 2,629 of NZ_CFHWOM010000040.1, forward strand.
GTTAAATATATCGGATAAAGCAGGCAAAACTATAGATATAGAGCCAAAAAATGTGTGGCTAACGCCATAATCGCATTAATCTCACACAATTTTTCTTTAATCGATTAAAAAAGCCTCACACTATGGTGAGGCTTTGATAATCATGTCAGTACCGAGTTTAGTAGTAATCGCGAATTAGCACTTCAGCAATTTGTACTGCATTCGTCGCTGCGCCTTTTCGAACATTGTCCGCTACCACCCACAAGTTAACTCCGCTGTGGTGACTAATGTCGTTGCGAATACGACCAACCATCACATGGTCTTTACCACCTGCATCACGTACTTGCGTTGGGAAATCTTCTCCTTGGAATACTTCCACACCTTCGGTGTTTTCTAGCAAATTGATCACTTCTTGCGCATCAATCGGAGCACAGGTTTCTAGGTGAATGGCTTCAGCATGACCATAGAAAACCGGTACTCGAACACAAGTCGGGTTTACCGTAATACCTGGGTCATTGAATATTTTTTGAGTTTCCCACACCATTTTCATTTCTTCACGGGTGTAGCCGTTTTCCATGAATTGATCAATTTGTGGAATACAGTTGAATGCAATTTGTTGAGAAAACTGGTTGTTTTCTGCTGGCATACCGTTCAACAGTTTTGCAGTTTGTCCTGCAAGCTCATCAATACCCGCTTTACCCGCACCAGATACAGATTGGTAAGTAGAAACGTTAATACGTTCAATACCTACTGCATCATGAATCGGTTTTAGTGCCACCAGCATTTGGATAGTTGAGCAGTTCGGGTTAGCAATGATATTGCGGTTACGAAACTCAGCGATCGCTTCAGGGTTGACTTCTGGAACAACAAGCGGGATATCGTATTCGTAACGGAACTGCGAGGTGTTATCAATCACGATCACGCCTTCATCTGCAGCGATTGGCGCCCATTTTGCAGATAGCTCACCACCTGCAGAGAACAGGGCAATGTGCGCTTGCGACCAATCAAACTCTTCAACGTTTTGTACGCGAACTGTCTTACCATTAAAGCGGTAAGTCTTGCCTTCACTACGCTCACTAGCTAGAAGAAAGATCTCACCGACAGGGAATTTGCGCTCTTGAAGCACTTCCAAAATTGTTTCACCGACCGCACCGGTCGCACCTAAAACGGCAACATTATACTGTTGGCTCATTGACTTACCTCAACCTGAAAACCTAATTTAGCCAGTGGCGCTAAGTTGCATGACTCATCACCGACTAGCGTGACCGCGCTGTACTCACGACGATCCCAGTAATTCTTTCGCATCAGATCAAATGATCCAGGCTTACTGATTTCTCGACGGAACAAGGCGTCATCTTTACGCACATCATAGATTAACTGCGTGATGTTATGTAGTGTTGCTTCGTCCCACGCTCTGTCTAAGTGAACCTTAGGAACAGGCGCGACTGGCAGCAAATCACTGGCATGCGCATGTAATTCGTTGTTTAAGAACTCGCAGTAACTATTAAAAATCATCGTCGTACCGCGAGCTTTCCCTTCAAGGCCATAACCTGCTACATGAGGGGTTGCGAATGCTAGCAGAGGGAGAAGCTCCATATCAACCTCTGGCTCGAATTCAAATACATCCAGCGCTGCAATAAAGCCATCATTTCGCTGTAAACGCGCTTTCAACGCAGCGTTATCAACCACAGGACCACGTGCCGCATTGATCAAAATCTGATCACCACGCATTTGCTCTAAACGCTTGGCATCAAGAATGTGGTGGGTTGGGTAATTTCCATCACGAGTGATCGGAGTGTGCAGTGTGATGATGTCTGATTGTTCTAACAGTACATCAAGTTCAGTAAACTGACGCATATCCCCTGCAGCCTGCTTAGGTGGATCATTGATCAATACATTTAAACCGATACCTTCAAGGCATTGCTGCAAGTAGCTTCCGACTTGTCCCGCACCAATGATGCCAATGGTTTTATCAAACACAGAGAAACCGTGTTGCTGAGCCAATACCATCATCACGCTAAACGCGTATTCGGCAACACCAACTTTATTGCAGCCAGGCGCAGCCGTAAAAAAGATGCCTTTTTCTGTCAGCAAAGCTTGGTCAACGTGATCCATACCAGCGGTTGCGGTACCAACAAACTTCAGTTTATTGGCTTTAGAAATGAGCTCGGCGTTAACTTTAGTGACTGAACGAATCATCAATGCGTCGACATCAATCAGATCATCGGCGGTAAGTGTTCGACCAGGCTTTAAGACTACCTCACCAAGCTGACTAAAAAGCTGCTCGGCGTAAGGCATATTTTCATCGATAAGGATTTTCATGACTTTAAATGCGCGACTTTAATATGAAGTGTAAATAATTTATTTGATTGTGCAGAAAAGCACTCACGGTGTCGAGGTGATTGTTGAGCAGAAAGAAAAATGCCCGGCATTAAGCCGGGCAAAGTTCCAGAACAAAAGGATCCTGACCCGCTCTCCATGGGTCAGAGTCTGCGTCTGTTCGACTAGTACTTATACAAGAACCAGTCAGCTCTGGAAACTGGATTGCTGAGATAACTCAGCAAGTTCAGTTAGCCTTGGTACTTCTTGATAACTAGAGTTGCGTTAGTACCACCAAAACCAAAACTGTTAGACATTACTGTGGTCAATTCTACATCGCGTTTTTCTGTCACGATATCAAGACCTTGAGCAGCTTCGTCTAGATTCTCGACATTGATACTTGGTGCAACAAAGTTGTTGTCTAGCATCAGCGTCGAGTAAATTGCTTCATGCACGCCAGCCGCACCTAGCGCGTGACCTGTCATCGCTTTTGTCGCTGAAATAGCAGGGCTGCTCTCACCGAATAGTTCTTGAATAGCACCAAGCTCTTTCACGTCGCCAACCGGCGTTGAAGTGCCGTGAGTGTTAATGTAGTCGATACCGTCAACGTCTTGCATTGCCATCTTCATACAACGCACCGCACCTTCACCTGATGGAGCTACCATGTCGTAGCCATCAGAAGTCGCGCCATAACCCACGATCTCACCGTAGATTTTCGCGCCACGAGCCAATGCGTGCTCAAGTTCTTCAACGACTAGCATGCCGCCGCCACCAGAGATAACGAAGCCATCGCGATTTGCATCGTACGTACGAGAGGCTTTCTCAGGCGTTTCATTGTACTTAGTCGACAGTGCACCCATCGCATCAAACATCATGGTTTGAGACCAATCTAGCTCTTCACCACCACCTGCGAATACGATGTCTTGCTTACCAAGTTGGATTAGCTCCATCGCGTGACCAATACAGTGAGCAGACGTCGCACACGCAGAGCTCATCGAGTAGTTCACGCCACGAATTTTAAATGGAGTTGCTAGACATGCAGAAACCGTTGAAGACATTGTACGAGGTACCATGTAAGGACCTACACGTTTAACGCCTTTCGCGCGCATTGTATCTACTGCCAGTGCTTGGTTTAGCGCAGAAGCACCACCAGAGCCTGCAACGATACCTGTACGTTCGTTTGATACTTGCTCTTCAGACAGGCCAGCATCTTCGATTGCTTGCTGCATGGATAGGTATGCATACGCAGCCGCATCACCCATAAAGCGCATCTGTTTGCGATCAATGTGCTCAGCAGGATTGATTTTTAGATCACCCCAAACTTGAGAACGAAGACCTTGCTCTTTGAACTGCTCAGATGCAGTAATACCAGATTTACCTTCTTGTAGAGACGCTAAAACTTCTTCGACGTTGTTACCGATACTTGAAACAATACCCATACCGGTGATTACGACACGTTTCATTATGACATTCCTATAATTCTAAAATCCGCTAGATAATAACTAAGTTACCCCGGAAAAGTGGTCAGCTTTCCCATAAATCCGTACAATCGCACCAACTTTATTGCCTTTATCACAAAAAATCAGACGCTATGACCTCGATTACCAATGCACAACTTGGCTGGAACGAAGCTGGCACACCAGTTTCTGACCAATTTGACGATGTCTATTTTTCTAACGTCAATGGGTTAGAAGAAACTCGTTACGTTTTCTTACAGCAGAATCATCTGCCACAACGTTGGCAAGAGTTTGACCAACAACGCTTTGTGATTGGTGAAACGGGTTTCGGTACCGGGTTGAATTTTCTAGCCGTTTGGCAATGGTTCAATCAATTTAGGCAGCAAAATCCACATGCACCACTAAAAGAGCTACATTTTATCAGTTTTGAGAAGTACCCCCTCAGTAAAGCGGACCTCATCAAAGCGCATGAAGCGTGGCCTGAACTTGCAGAGTTCGCTGATAAATTACAGCAGCACTACCCTATCGCAGTACCTGAATGTCACCGTATCGTGCTTGAAGGTGGTGCTATCACCCTTGATTTGTGGTTTGGGGATATCAAAGACTGCATGCCCAAAGTTCCAGTCACAGAGAACGGCATCATTGATGCTTGGTTTCTTGATGGCTTCGCGCCAAGCAAAAACCCTGAGATGTGGAACCAAGAACTATTTAACGGCATGGCTAGCTTAGCTAAAGAGAATTGTAGCTGCGCGACGTTTACCGCCGCTGGTTTTGTGCGTAGAGGATTGATCGAAGCCGGTTTCGAGATGAAAAAGGTCAAAGGTTTTGGCACTAAGCGAGAAATGATTGCTGGTATGTTGAACCAACGAGTAAAAAACAGCAACATCAAGCCTTGGTTTGCACGTAGCCAGAGTAATAAAGCAGCATCGATTGCTATTGTTGGTGGTGGAATCGCCAGCGCGACCCTCGCCACAACGCTGATTCGCCGTGGCAAATCTGTCACCCTATACTGCCAAGATGAGGAGCCTGCACAAGGGGCATCGGGCAATCGACAAGGTGCCGTTTATCCATTACTGAATGGCTCACATACTGGCGTTTCTCGCGTTTTTGCGCCTGGTTTTCTTTTTGCACGTCAGTTCGTAGAGCAAGCTGCAGAGCACATTGATTTTGACCATGATTGGTGTGGCGTCACACAGTTGATGTGGGACGAGTCATCAAGCAAAAAACTCGATAAAATGCTCGAAGGCAATTTTGACGCCCAACTCATCCATAAGCTTTCCCCTGAACAAACCAGCGAAGTGATTGGATTACCCATTGATATGTCGAGTGTTCATTACCCGCTCGCAGGTTGGTTGTGCCCATTCCAATTAACCCAAGGGCTTTTCTCCCATTTATCGCAGAGCGACCAGTTCACTGCGCACTTTGATTGCAAGGTCGACTCTTTAAAGTGGAGCGAAGAAACGCAAGTTTGGAATGTTGTGTCGGGAGACCGCACCTTCAAACACGACACAGTAGTGATCGCTAATGGCCATCAATTTAACGAACTGATGCAAACTGCCAAAGTGCCGCTAGGGCAAGTCAAGGGCCAAGTCAGCCATATACCAACCACAGATGCTCTAAAGAATCTGAAGACTGTATTGTGCTACGACGGGTATATGACGCCGGTTAATCCCAATAACGGGCACCACTGTATTGGCGCGAGCTATGATCGTTCAAATTTAGACAACGTATTTGATCCTATCGCTCAACAGGAAAACGGCGACAAGCTTCGCCACTGCATTCCGAATCAAACTTGGCCACAAGAGGTCGATACCTCTAGCAACCAATCGCGCCAAGGTATTCGTTGCGTCAGTCGTGACCACTTACCGTTTGTTGGCAACGTTGGCCAGTTCGAACAGATCTTGGATGCTTATCAGGATTTAAACCAAAAACGCGACTATCAAATTGAACCCGTTCCTCAGTACGACAACTTGTTCTGCATACTTGGGTTAGGCTCACGCGGATTGAGCTCTGCCCCGTTAATGGCTGAAACGTTGGCCTCCCAAATCTGTGGCGACCCGCTTCCCTTGCCTGTCGATGTATTGGAGCAACTCCACCCAAGTCGAATGTGGGTTCGAAAGCTGAAAAAAGGCAAAGCTATTACCGAGCTGTAAACAACGGCTAAAAAAGAAAAGGAACGCATATGCGTTCCTTTTTTTGAATTTGTCCGTTGATTATAGCTGACTAACCGCTTGTTTAATCTCGGCTGCAATCTCTGGGTTGTTGATGCTACCCGTTTCAAAGTCGAAGTTATCGTAGAAGCTTGGTACAGAAACCGACGCTTTCACCTCTGCACCAAAATAAGGAGCTGAAGCGACTGCCGCGGCCAATACAGTTTGCGCGCCACCAGGACCTGGAGAAGTCGCTAAGTACACCACTGGTTTGTTTTGAAACACACTGCGGTCGATACGGCTAGCCCAGTCAAACAAGTTTTTGTACGCCGCTGGGTAGTAACCATTGTGCTCTGCGTATGAAACGACAATTGCGTCCGCTTCGGCTAAATCAGCCAAAAACTGCTGCGCGCCCTCTGCTTGACCAATTTCTTTCTCTTTGTCTTCGCTGAACATAGGGACATCATAATTATTGATGTCGAGAACTTGCACTTCTGCGCCTTCTACTTGTTGAGCAGCATAGGTTGCTAGTGCTTTGTTGATTGAAGTTGAACTGGTTGATGCGCCAAATGCTACGATTCTCATAATCTCTATCCTATCTCTCTCGGTTTGTGTGACTAGATTATCGAGCGCATGCAATCTCAACAAGCGCAAAAATAGAAAGGGGTTGTTCGAAAAATTCGAACAACCCCTTTATCAGATTCCGAAACTGTATTTCTTAAGCTTGGTTAGCCAGCTCCTGCCATAAGTCATTAACAATAATGCGATCTGCAGGAGTAAGTTCAGAGCGCGCAGCATCCAAACTAGCGTCAATACGCGCTTTTAGCGTATCGATATCATTGATACCTTCTTCTTCACATGACGCAGCAGATAAGGAAATGTGCCCACGCAAATAGCCACCAGCAAACAACTCGTCGTCTGAGGCAGAGGAAATTCGTGCGTCAATCAGCTCTAGTAGCTTCTCTTCAAATTCAATAATCATTGTGGTGCTTCGCCTAAATCAGTTTGCATCTCAAAAAGAATGCAGAAGCTTCTCACATTGAGAATCTGAACGCAAACGCTATATACAACAAGGGCTGAGAGTGTGGCATAAGCTATGCAACGCCATCTATCACCATCGCATACCAACAAGAGGAAAGACAATGAAAGTAAACTATATCCTCCAAGGGTTAACGCTGTTTTTCACCGCCAGTTGCTACTCTACTTATAGTCTGTCAGAAACGCCTTTTACTGACTGTCCTACAGAAGCTTTCTTAATACAAAATCCGTCCGGAACTCCAGTTGCATACGGGGTAAACATCGACCTTGGTAGTTACATTACGATGAACTCCGCTTTAGGGCTGGATAAGATAAATGCGGTCGGTTATAGCCAACACGATGATTTCATTTATGGTTGGGACTACGGAGCTCAGTCGTTAGCGAAAATTGATTCAACGTTTACTAAGTATCCTCTCTCCATCAGTAAGCCTGCTGGTGTACCTAGCTCTATATACGTGGGAGATGTGTCGTTAGATGAAAACGCATGGTACGGATATAGACCCAGTTACGGATTGTACCGAATCGATATCGTCAGCCAAGAAATGACACTGGTTGCCAATTCGAGCCAATTTGGTAACCCCTCAATCTTCGACCTTGCTTTTCACCCAGATAATGGCCTTGCCTATTCAATCGATTCGAGCGGCTATCTTTGGGAAATTGATGTATCTAGTGGAACGTCGACGCGGCTCAACCAAATGTTGGACAAGAATGCCTTGGGCTATAAGCTTACTTTCGGCGCCATCTATTTTGACGTCGATGGTAACCTGTACGGCAGTAACAATGTTAATGGTTACATATTCCGCATCACAATTAACGGTAACAACTCCACTGCAGCATTTTTTGCGTACGGTCCATCAAGTAATTCGAATGATGGGGCTCGCTGTGCGTTGGCTCCTGTTGAGCCGAGTATTTATACCGATTTCGGTGATGCGCCTGATAGCTACCAAACGTCTTATGCCCAGCTAGGGGCACGACATGGCTTATCGAATTTGAAGCTTGGTGAACTTGTAGATGGCGAGGCTGATGGTAGCCCGTATCCACTCAGTGACGACACCTCTGACGGCATCGATGACGATGATGGCATTCAATTCCCAGTCCCTATTCAAGTCGGACAGATGAGTAAAATCATTGCTGCAGTAAACGGCGCGAGTGAGAGCTCAGTATTAAACGCTTGGATTGACTTCGATCGCGACGGCAGCTTTGAAAATGATGAACTCATCATTGACGATCTCAGTGTCGATCAAAATACGGGAGATGTTTTTTTCACCGTACCTACTTGGGCCGAAGCCGGACAAACTTGGGCACGTTTCAGAATATCCAATACGTCAGGCATAGGGCCTGCCGGTGGTGTACCATCTGGTGAGGTTGAGGATTATCAAGTCGACATTACCGAGAGTGGTGTGGTGACAGAAAGTTATCCTAGCGGCGCATCTCACGTAACATTTGCTTACGAGGACCAATACCCGTTAGTCGGCGATTACGATATGAACGATGTGTTAATGAACGTTAAGTTCACGGAATATCAATTGGACGACCAGGTTATTCGTCTCAAAATCGAAGGCCAGATTGCAGCATTGGGTGGGGACAACCGTTCTGGTTTTGCCATTCGCTTACCCAACATTCCCCGCAGCGACATCAAAGAAGACTCAATCACACTGACAATCAATGATGTGGAGACCAATGTAAGCGTCCTCGAAGCGGACACAACAGACGCTGTTTTCATTATTCACGAAGATCTATGGGATATCACTGAGGCTGGTGAAGCCGTCAACTGCACTATGTTCCGCACACAAGCCAATTGCGGGACGTCTCATCGACCTAGCTGGACACTCACTTTATCACTTAAAAATGCAGTTGCGATTAGCAGTATGCCTGATTTCCCCTATGACCCCTTTATTTTTGCTGCTCCAGGACACTACTACGGGGATGTTGGATTGGAAGTATCTGGAGGTTATCCAGGTCGCGGATTGGAGATCCATTTGAAAAACAAGGCCCCAACCAGCAAGTTCGATCCTGAATACAAAACCAAAGGTGTCGATGCCTCGTCTGGCAACACACATTACCATGATGCTAATGGATTACCTTGGGCAATTGAAATTCCTATTAGCTGGAAACACCCCCTTGAGCAGGTCACTATTCTCGAGGCGTACACTCAATTCGCTGGGTTCGCACAAGACAGTTCAGGTAATACTGCGCCAACTTGGTACACCCAGTCGACTTTAAACAAAATTTACAATGACTAAGGAGCAGAAGATGAATACTTTGACCCATCTTGGCCTGATAGCCTGTATTTCACTGAGTCTTACTGCTTGTGGTGGCGGCGGAGGGGGAGGCTCTTCCTCTTCAAGTAGCAGCGGATCTGGCTCCTCACCAGTCGAGCTAAAGGATTTGAAAATTGACAACGACAATACTCTAGAGTCTGTTTATCACGTATCGGTTGATGTTGCGCTAAGCAGTCTTTCCGACAAGCAAGCGTACATCTCTATTTGTGACAACAGCAATGGTGTCGACAACATTAACTACGACCAATGCTTGATAAAAGCGGCTCTAAAAAGTGGTAACGGACAGTTTGACTTACGTGTCGCCAACCACTGTGAGTCTCTTGTGGCGGTCATTTCCGTCATGGAGCCTGATGCCCCCGTGATGGTTTACCAGCACAATCACAATAACCAAGCAAAAAGCTCCTGGTACATCCAATAAATGACACAAACAAAAAGCCGCATCATCACGCGGCTTTTTGTTTATTTGTCCTGAATGGCTACTTCACTTCAAACTGTTCGATCTGTATTTGGGGCGTTTGATAAAACTCTCGAAGCGATTCAGATAACATTTTGACGCGCAGTGGAATTCCTTGTTCAAGAATCTTGATGACTTCAGCATGCACTTTGCGCATAAACGCCAATCGATCTGGCTCGAAATCACCATTCAAATTATCGCAGCTGACACTGAAAGGGAATCCTGCACTCACAGCCAAAATCCACTCATAAGCTTGCGGTCGAATTTCAACTTTTTCAAATTCAGCTTGAACTTGTTCTGTTCGACCATCAGGTTCATACCAATAACCAAAATCTTCTAACAGTCGACGCTCAGGGCCAGCCACACACCAGTGAGCAATTTCGTGCAACCCAGAAGCATAGTAACCACGAGCAAAAATAATCCGATGATGTGAACAAGAATCGTCGGCAGGCAGGTAAATGGGTTCATCACCACCAAGCTCTAATTTCGTATTGTAGTCCGCCAAAAATGTCTTGTTAAAAATGGTGATTAAGTCTTGATACTCGTGGGTCATAGCGTAGTTTTGGGTAATGATTACAGCGCGAAGCATTCTCGCATTTTTTGCCTTGAATGCAAATCCCTTATAAAACATAGTGACATTAGAAAAAGTTATCAAAAAAACGTTTTCGTCTTCACAAAATCTCATTCGTCACAGATCACATTTCCCACTACACTCACGCCTTAATTTATAAGGTGGCAGAAGCGTACAATCTGCATGTTTTAAGGCGACAACAATGTTACTCAGCGTTTTATATATCATTGGTATCACAGCAGAAGCAATGACAGGAGCACTTAGCGCCGGTCGTAGAAAGATGGACTGGTTTGGTGTCATGTTGGTTGCTAGTGCAACAGCGATTGGTGGCGGTACTGTACGTGATATTTTGCTGGGACACTATCCATTAGGCTGGGTGAAAAACCCTGAGTTTTTAGCGATAACTTGTATCGCTGGGGTCCTGACAACTGGTCTTGCCAAATGGGTTATTAAACTAAAAGGGCTGTTCATTCGACTTGATGCTCTAGGTTTGATCGTATTCAGTATCATAGGTACTAAAATAGCGATGGGTATGGGGCATCATGCGATGATCTGTATGGTTTCAGCTCTTGTCACTGGCGTCTTTGGAGGCTTGCTGCGCGATCTCATCTGCCGCCAAACGCCCCTTGTATTACATGAAGAGTTATATGCATCCGTGGCTCTCATCGCTTCAGGATTGTACTTAGCGCTGCTCGAATTCGGCGTCAATGATGTAACGGCAACGATCTCAACACTCATCGTTGGTTATCTACTCAGAATGGCCGCCGTCAGATTCAAATGGCGCTTACCCTCTTTCCAGTTAGAAGCGGAAAGCTCCATCCATTAAAGAAAAAGGCTTGGGTTCCCCCAAGCCTTTTTCGTATTAGTTTATTGCATTGATAATCGCGATTTCTCGCTCTAGATTAAGTCTATCGAGTTGCGAAGCGCTGACTAACTTAGCTTGACGATCATCCAGTGCTTGCTGTTTTTCTTTAGCAGAACTAAAAACTAATCCCTTAACGTTGATCGACGCAATATTGGTGTATCGACCATCTTCACTGCTCGGTACATCGATTTTGCCGCTATTGAGCAGCGCCTTAATCGTTTCTCGCTGCTGAAGGTAAGAGTCTTCAAGCCCAGTTAACTGCCAGCGCTGCTGGGGTTTGCCTTCATAGCTGCCTTGTTTTTGCTCCGTCAGATAACGAATAGTTAAATTACGAATAGTCCCCTGCTCTTCACCATATTCCGCTTCAGTATCGAACAGCACAGGGAAAGATCGACCTTCTAGCACGCCACCTTTTTTAGTCAAATGCCCCATACGATAGCTATTCATACCGATACGAACATCACTCTTGTCTGTAACTGCTGAGCCATCAGCAAACTTGAGCTCAGTAATGCGCTCTCCTTTCGGTTTGGTCAAGTCAATCTTGTAAGTCACGCCGGCAAAGAAGTCATTGGTGGAATATTTAGACGCGCGTCTTTTGGGATCAAAACTGTACGTTACATCACCTGGTTTTACTGAGTTAAAGTAACCGGCCGACCACTCCATGTAAGTTTTCAGCTCTTTACCTGTCATTTGATACACGGTAATTTCGCCACCTGCATACTGGTAGTTATATGCAATATCTTTGGCTTTTATCGGGCCGACATCAAGCTCCGCATTGTCATTATCAATCTGCAGTGCGATAACGTTGGCTTTGGGTGCATAGAAGAAGCTCGCCTCTTGGAATAAAGCACTGATCCCTGTGTCTTGAACATGCACTTGAGGAATACCGCGAATTTCATTCTCTGGAACAAGATCCACGCCAGTGAGTTGCGCCACTTCTCTATTTGCCATTTCTCTTAAACGTTTGTGGTATGGGTGATAAAGCGACTCCATTTTTTCATCAGACTCGATGCCTTTGATTTTGTATGTGAAGCTGTCTTTATTGACCAAGGTAAACTCACCGCCACGCTCTTCAAACTGTAAGTCGACCCGAGATAAAGCGCGACCGTATTTATCAGGCTCTGTGATGATCACACCATTGACAACAGCTTTATCGATACGTGTATGCATATGACCCGCCACAATTGCATCCAGCTCCGGGTTAGCGTTAGCGATATCTGTCACACCGGTATTCGCAATGTCGTTTTCATTGTCTAACCCCATATGAGCAACTAATACGAGCGCATCCACTTGGTCATCGATCTTTTCAATGACTTTTTTCACTTCTAGAGTTGGGTTGGTAAACGTCGTGCCAGCTAAGCGATTGGTCCCCTCAGCAAATATTTGAGTCATTGGAGTGTCCATGCCAATCACACCAATTTTGATGCCATTGCGTTCGATGATGGTGTAGCCGGGAAGGAATGGGTTGCCATCAGCACGCTTGATATTCCCCGCCAACGGTTGCCCTTTAAACTGTGTGAGAGAGCGATTCAATACACCTAAACCAAAATCAAACTCATGATTCCCTAATACCCAAACATCGTACTGCATTTCATTAAAGCCAAGCATCATAGGGTCGACAGGCTCGTCTTTAAATGTTTCTACAAAATTACCTTGGATGGTGTCTCCGGCATCGACCAAAATAGTATTGGGCTGGTCAGCGCGAATCTCTTTCACCTTGGTAGCAATTTGGCTCAAGCTTCCGCGCATATTCAATTTATCTGCAGCGTAGTCCCATGGCATAAAGTGCCCATGTAGATCAGAGGTACCTAAAATGGTCACTTGGTGAATATCACCATCAGCGGCAAAAGTTGGAAAGGTTAACGACAGTAGGATGGCACTGGATAATAGGGTCTTTTTCATCACGTTATTCATTATGTTGTTAGTAAACAGATTGAATACTATTACCTCTAAACAAGCACAAACGTGAACCATCTCAACATAAAACAAACCTATAACATTCAATTACATAAACATGAGAGACATTGCTCACATTCAACAGTTTTGTGCCGTTTACTGTCTGTTTCCGTATTCAGAAGGCAATGAGAAATAATTATCCATAACTGACGATGGCTTAAAGGATTAGTGTGAACGAGCTTGCATTCCCGAGTAAAACTCTACCTTTCGTGGCAACAGTTTTCTGAAAATTATGCACGACCTTGGATTGAATCATCACACCTTCCTTATATCTTAGCTTGCCTGAAGTCTGTTTAGGCATAACCATTCATCATGCATAAACTGGCTATTCTAGAACTAAATATTCAAGGCTATTGACTGTGAAGCGATACACACATTTTCGACAATGAGTCCGTTAACCTAAAAGCGACAGGGAGTAATCACGGACTCTGGCGCACTTGCATGACTACAAACAAAAAATTCGATGCATAACACGCTAGGGAAAGGCCATAAAATTCAAATAAGGACTCTAAGATGAAAAAGCATTTATCAGTCACTGTATGTTCTGCGGTTATTACCTTGATACTTTCAGGGTGTTCCAATTCCCCCACCCCGTCGGCTTCAACTCACCTGAATCAGTTACTTGATAGTTATTCAGAGCAAGTCTCACAACTTGATAGCACTGAGTTTGGACTGGTTAACGACCAAATGGCCGCCGCTCGCCAAACTTTAGATAGAAACTACCTTGATCAACTTATGAATATCGATCGTAGTGAGCTCTCAGACGAGCAGAAGGTTTACTTTGATACATTTCGATTTGATCGCGAAATCGCCATTCAAGGCGCAACTTTTGCGAATGCTCGCTTTGGTAATTCAGATGTCCCCGTTACGCATTTTTATAACTTTATGCAGTGGAATGCCGAAGACGCTGGCGCCGCAGTTATCCGGGATGAAACTGGGGAACTCCAAGGCAACTATAGAGACCAGTTAACGAAAATTAATGAGTACACCTCTTGGGTACGCAATTTCCATAGTCAATATCAGCTAGGACAACTTGAACACATTCAACTGCCCAGAGTTTTAATTGAAAGGCTGTATCAAAACAGCCTAGATACCATTGCGGCTAACGAATGGGCAGTACTGAAAGCTGGTTTAAACGATTTGAAAGCACACGATAACCATGACCAACAATTTGTCACCGAATATCAATCTGCAGTGAATGAAGCGATTAAAGCAACTCATAATTTCTTAGAGTTTATTCATACCGATTACCTGTCCACTGCTCGTGGTAAGGGCAATTTGAACGATAAACATATTGGCTGGGGGGACTTGCCCAACGGCCAAGCTTGGTACCAATGGCACTTAGATCGAAACAGCACCACAGGAAAGCCAGCCCAAGAGTTGTATTCAATGGGCGAAAAACTGGTTGCTGATGCGAAGTCAGAAATGATTCGTGTCGCCCAACTTGTCGTTAATAAGCGCGGCCCTGTTATAAAAGCTAAATATAGAGATCCAAACACACAAGTCGTCTCCGTTCGTACCTTCAATCTTCTCTCTTCATCAGGAGACATCGACTTATCAGAATTTTATGCTTATCTAAACAGCGAACAATTCTTTTTTGGCAGAGACGGCCAAGAGATCTCTGGCACCCCTTATGCGCTAGTATGTCAATCAGCTTCAAATCAATCGGCATGTGAAAGCGCGTTAGTCGACTACTATGCATTTAAGAACAACGCAAATGAAGTGGTAGCCAGCTATTTCAAACCCATCGAAACAGACTATAGCATTGAACCGACCCCTGCAGGAGGTGAGCTCTATGATGGTGTTGCTTCATACGATGACAACGTATTTACCCTAAATACCAACCCAGATTACAGCTTGCAAAAATGGAACGTGTCGACACTACTGCTTCATGAAGCAGCACCTGGCCACCACTTTCAAGATGCCTATGCGAGTGAATACCCACCAACAAATATTCCCGGCTACATGGACGGTATTTGGTACACCGCATATGGAGAAGGCTGGGCTCTCTATACTGAATGGTTAGGAATCGAAATGGGTATCTATGGTGAGCTTAATGCAGAGGGGCTACCAAGTTTTAGCAACGGGAAAGGTATGTGTTTATCCGATTTAGATTACAGCCAGTTCCAAGGTGGCATCTATAGTGACGAACAAGAATGTAATGCACTGCAATACTTTGGTAGCCTCAACGAAGCTCAACTGCGTAACATGCGCCTAGCCGTCGATACTGGTATCCACGCTAAAGGTTGGAGTATTCAACAAGCCCGTGACTATATGCGTGAGAATTCAGCCTTAGGCGATGGAGACATTGCGTCGGAGAGCTACCGATACGCAGCTCATGTAGGCCAAGCAGTATCCTATAAATCTGGTTACCTGGTGATTAAGGAAATGCTGGAGAAGGCGCAAGCACAACTAGGAGACCAGTTTGATTACGCAGAATTCCATGATCAGCTGCTCCGCTATGGTCAGCAACCTATGGAAGTTGTAGAAGAAAACATCAATAACTGGATCGCCTCAAAACGCTAAGCGCTACACCAAGACCAAAGGTTGGTAGCTTGCCAACTTTTGGCTTTGCATTGGTTTAGCAATCCAATAGCCCTGGAAATAGTCCACTCCCAGCATTCGGCACATAAGGAACTGCTCTCGCGTTTCAACGCCTTCAGCAATCGTTTTAGCACCGATCGTCTGCGCTACCTCTACAGCCTGCGCGACAAAATCAGCATCACCGACATAACTGCGATCAATTTTAAGATAAGGAGCTCGTATGGTGAAGGCTCTCTCGCGAGTCGAGTAGCAAGTCCCATAATCATCTAGCGCGGTCAAAATGCCTCGTTGTTCCAAGCAGCGCTTACCATTAATGATGCCATCTATGTCAGACTCTTCAAATTCAGTGATCTCATATACCACTTGCGAAGCATCCATTCTTAAGCACAGCAAGCGCTGCATAAAATGCTCTATTGCTTGATGATAATTGGCAACCAACGTAAATACTGACGGTGAGACATTAATAAATAATTTGCTTTGGCGATAGGTGGTATGAGCCAAGTTGATTGAGTGTAGCTTTCCGCAAAGTAAGGTCGTCACGACGTTGGCTTCATCCCCGGGAGACATCGATGCAAAATATTCTCCAGTGTTTATGAGTGTCCCATCACTATCTGTGATTCGCACCAAGCCTTCAAATGCAAACACGTTCCCCCGGCTATCCACAATGGGTTGAAAAACGGAGCTAAACTGCTTGCCCTGATAATAACCATAGACAAAACCTTCTCGTTCATTGCGAACCAAGTTTTGAATCAAGTCCATTTTTGCCGAGTAAATCGATGCGAGCTCCACAATACACCTCATAGGTTTTTTCGAACTGTAGCAAAATCATCATTAGATAAGCGTAAGCATGTGTAAGCAAACCATTACGTTCGCTTACTTGTTGCCAGGGTGAAGACGTGATGAAATTTATAAAAATATCAATTAATAAGTGACCATGACAAACACACAGCCTCGCTTCGCATTCGTTCATCCAAACTTTGATACTGTGACCGTCAAACGCAACGGACAAACCCTCACGCTAGAGACAAATTGCAGCTTTGAACTTGCAGATTTTGCTCCACTCGCCATAGACGCTGCCATTGAGCAAGATATCCGCGTTTTGTTAATTGATAGAGAAACCGGAAAGAAAATCGATTTCCACAACGTATTAAGTGCATAAAAAAGCCCCGATTTTGACATCGGGGCTTAATCTATCCATTACTTACGGCGGTTAAATTTGTGGCGTTTCTGTTGTCACGCCATGATTTTGACCACGGTGACGAAGCAAATGATCTAGAACCACAATCGCGAGCATTGCCTCTGCAATTGGCACAGCACGGATACCAACACATGGGTCATGACGCCCTTTAGTAATCAGCTCCGTTGATTCACCTTGTTTGGTAATCGTTTCACCAGGAACCGTAATACTTGATGTTGGTTTTAAGGCGATATTGGCAACAATATCTTGCCCTGTCGAAATACCACCTAAGATACCACCCGCATGGTTACTGCCAAATCCATCTGGAGTTAAAATATCGCGGTGTTCGCTGCCTTTTTGGCTGACAACATCAAAGCCATCACCAATTTCAACGCCTTTCACCGCGTTGATGCTCATTAACGCATGCGCAATATCGGCATCCAAGCGGTCAAATACTGGTTCACCTAAGCCTACAGGAACATTGGTAGCGACCACTTGTAGTTTCGCTCCAATAGAGTCACCCTGCTTTTTAAGGTCACGAATTAGTTGGTCGAATGCTTCCACTTTGTCTGCGTCTGGACAGAAGAAAGCGTTGTTTTCAATTTCGTCCCAATCAACTTTATCAATCGACACATCGCCCATTTGCGATAGATAAGCACGAATTTCTACGCCAAACTCTTGCTTAAGGTATTTTTTTGCAATCGAGCCTGCTGCAACACGCATTGCTGTTTCACGCGCAGAAGAACGACCACCACCACGGTAATCGCGCACCCCATATTTTTGATGGTAGGTGTAGTCAGCATGACCTGGGCGGAATTTATCTTTGATTTCGGAATAGTCTTTTGAACGCTGATCGGTGTTTTCAATCAGCAGGCCAATTGAAGTGCCCGTGGTTTGGCCTTCAAATACGCCGGAGAGGATCTTCACTTCATCTGGTTCACGGCGTTGAGTGGTATAACGAGAAGTACCTGGACGACGACGGTCCAGATCAATCTGAATATCTGCTTCGCTAATTTCCAGACCTGGAGGGCATCCGTCGACGATACATCCTAGTGCGATACCGTGACTTTCCCCGAATGTGGTTACGCGGAAATGTTGTCCGATACTGTTTCCTGCCATTACTTCCTCAAACTGGTTTCACTCTGTACACAGAGCTTTACACTTTAATTTTTCATAATTTCATAGTGTCTTTATTACGGATTGATGTAAACCCCCAAACCACAACTATTTTGTTTTTTGCCACGCATAAAAAAACGCCAAGCCGATAGATAACTCCGGCTTGGCGTTCAACTATTTGTCAAACAGTGCGTTAGTCTTTGTAAATAGAAAATTCTTCCGCATGTTCTAACATTTGCTCACGCGTTAGCATAAACACGCCGTGACCACCATTTTCAAACTCTAACCAAGTAAATGGAATATGCGGGTATTGCTCCATCATGTGGATCATTGAGTTACCGACCTCACAGATAAGAATACCGTTCTCTGTTAAGTAGTCAGGAGCGTTTGCAAGAATGCGACGTACCAATTTCAAACCGTCTGTTCCTGCTGCTAAACCCAATTCTGGCTCATGAGTAAACTCTTCAGGCAAGCTATTCATGTCTTCTTCGTCCACGTATGGTGGATTAGATACAATCAGGTTGTACTGCTCTTTTGGAAGATCACGGAATAGATCTGAACGGATAGGGAAAACTTGCTGCTCCATGCCGTGGTCTTGGATGTTTTGCTCAGCAACTTGGAGTGCGTCAGTCGAAATATCAATCGCATCCACTTCCGCATCCGGGAATGCATGTGCGCATGCAATAGCGATACAACCACTACCTGTACACAAGTCCATGATACGAGTTGGCTCTTCAATCAGCCAAGGTTGGAACTCTGCTTGGATAAGCTCGCCAATAGGTGAACGTGGAACCAATACACGTTCATCAACAAAGAACTCTAGACCACAGAACCACGCACGGTTAGTCAGATAAGCCGTTGGCGTACGTTCATTAATACGTTTAACCACTCGCTCAACAACACGCAAACGCTCGCTGCTCGTTAAACGAGAATTCAGTACATGTGGAGGCACATCAATTGGCAGGTACAGTGTTGGTAGGACAAGCTGAACCGCTTCATCCCATGCGTTATCAGTACCGTGACCATAAAAAAGGTTAGCGGCGTTGAAACGACTCACTGTCCAACGAATCATATCTTGAAGCGTGTGAAGTTCTGATACCGCTTCTTCTACAAAAATCTTATCCAAAATTGCCTCCGAAAAGCGCTACAATACTGCCAATAGCATTTTTTAATACATATTATGACCCATGAGCAAAAAAGACACCGATAACGATGATGATTTCGCCCTTTTTAGGGATGCAGTACAAGGCGTAAAAAAGTTGTCACAGGATACCATAGTCCAGCAACCAAAAAGAAATACTAAGCAAAAAGAAATCACCCGTACTAGCCGCGAAGCCAGTGATTCAGAATTCTACTTTTCAGATGAGTTTGTGCCGCTACTGAGCGAAGATGGTCCAACACGTTACGCACGTGATGACGTTTCGACCTACGAGGTAAAGCGCCTACGCCGAGGCGTATATGTACCGGATGTCTTTTTGGATATGCACGGTATGACACAACTTGAAGCCAAACGCGAACTTGGCTCCATGATCGCATACTGCGTTAAGAATGAGATCTCCTGTGCGTGTGTTCAACACGGTATCGGTAAGCATATATTAAAGCAGAAAGCCCCTCTGTGGCTTGCCCAACACCCCGATGTCATGGCGTTTCACCAGGCTCCGTTAGAGTTTGGTGGTGATGGTGCGCTATTGGTTCTACTTTCGATTCCAGAAAAGTAGTAAGTAAAGAGATAACGTAAAAAGGCTGACGCATCATTCGTCAGCCTTTTTAGTTGATAGCCGCAACAGCCTTATCTAAGTGCGCGTCACGCTAATCGAATAAGGAGGATAGAGCCTACTTCCTCAAATCAGGCGGAATTGGTAGCTCAGACGTTTTAAGATTAGGTCTCTGGCCACCACGCTTGCGGTACTGTTTTAGCTGGAATACATAAGCCAACACTTGTGCCACAGCCGTAAATAATCCATCAGGGATTTCTTGCTCTAACTCAGTGGAGTGGTAAAGCGCACGCGCTAGCGGTGGTGCCGGGATGACGTAAATATCATGCTCACGAGCAATTTCACGGATTTTTAACGCCATATGGTCGGTACCTTTTGCCACTACAATAGGTGCTCGATCGGTATTTTGCTTATAGCGCAGTGCGACAGAGAAGTGCTCCGGGTTGGTGACAATCACATCCGCTTGTGGCACTTCCGCCATCATTCGGCGTTGAGCCGCTTCACGTTGCAACATACGAATACGACCTTTGACTTCCGGCTTACCTTCCGTCTCCTTGTACTCATCTTTAACTTCTTGTTTAGTCATTTTAAGCTGGTTTGCGTGTTGCCAGATCTGGAATGGAATATCGATAGCCACCACAATCAGCAAAGAACAACTAATCAATAAAACAAAGTTAAGTAGAATATCTAACGCGTGGAAAATGTTTTGTGGAAACACATCCATACTCAGCTGAAACAAATCTTCTTTCGCAGCATTGATGAGATAAAAAGCCATACCCGACACCAAGGCAACTTTCAGTATCGACTTAATCAACTCGACCCAACTTTGAACACCCACCATGCGTTTTAAGCCACTCAATGGGTTCATTTTGGAAAGTTTTGGCATTGCAGCTTCCACAGAGAAGCTAATGCCACCAACCCCCGCAGCACCGGCAACAGCGGCGATGAACAACGTCACAAGGATAAGAATCAGAGGCAAGATAAGGCTAGTCAAAGAACCGAGCGCAATGTCGAATAATTTCACATGATCGAAAATTTCTTCTCTTGAGAGTGAAAAAAGGCGTTCCATAACGGTAAACAAGGCGCGTGCCAATGACTCGCCAAACCACATCAGCGATACTGCACCCACAACTAATACTGAAACTGACGCCAGCTCTTTTGACCTTGCAACCTGCCCTTTTTCTCGAGCCTGTTGCAAGCGTCTGGGCGTGGCGTCTTCGGTACGTTCTTGACCGTCAGACTCTGCCATTCAATTTCCCAGTAGTTAACAATTCAAACGGATGAAACTACAGATCTGCTGTTCACCCTGTATCCAGAATAGCTCATAGTGACTGTACAACCCGCCAAGAATGTACCAACACAACAGCAAACCCACCATTAATGCGAAAGCAAAACCAAGTGAGAAAATGTTTAGCTGAGGGGCTGCACGGGTCATTACGCCGAATGATAAGTTAATAGTAAGTAGCGCGATAATACCAGACAACGACATACTCAAGGCCACCTTGAACATAATGCCCAACCAAGAAGCAAGTTCTCGAAAATCAACAGTCGTCAAAGAACCTGTGCCAACCGGTAACGACTTAAAGCTCATCACCACCAGCATAATCATTTTTAAATGCCCATCCGTAGCAAGAAAAAACATAGTAGCGAGAAACATAAATAGCTGACCAAGCAGGGGCGTATTTTGACCGTTGGCAGGATCAACCATAGAGGCAAAACCTAAGCTCGATTGCATACCCAGAATTTGGCCCAAAATGACGAACGTCTGAATCATAAATTGAGTTACCGTTCCCATCGCAACGCCGATAATGATTTGTTCTAGCAAGGTCATAAAGCCTGCAAACGAGAGCAACTCAATATTTTCTGGCACTGCGGGGATAGCTGGCATCACGGCAAACGTGAGAGCTAGACCAAGATAAAGCCGCACTCGAGTAGGTACAAAGCGCGCGCCGGTAACCGTCATTACCATTAGCATCGCGGCAATACGAGTGTACGGCCAAAAGTAGTTGGCGAGCCAATCAAGAACAAGGCTAGCAGGATACTCCATAACTTAATACAGAACCTGGGGAAGCCGTTCAATGATACTGAAGAAGAACTCCATCATCATTTGCGTCATCCAGTGAGCAAAAAGCATCAGAGCCAGCAAAGTGACAATCAAACGAGGCAAGAAACTCAATGTTTGTTCGTTTATCGAGGTAGCTGCTTGGAATATCGCCACCACTAAGCCGATCAGTAGACTCGGGATTATAATGGCACACACCATGATGAGTACCATCCATAGTGCGTCTCGAAACAGCTCAACAAATATCTCAGGAGTCATACTTATCTCCCGCTACAAGGCGAAACTGCCGGCTAGAGTGGAGAGTATTAGGTTCCAGCCATCCACCAAGACAAACAACATCAGCTTAAACGGAAGTGATACGATCATAGGGGATAGCATCATCATACCCATTGCCATCAGGACTGACGCTACCACTAAGTCAATAATGAGGAACGGGAGGAACAGCATAAAACCAATCTGGAAGGCTGTTTTTAGCTCAGACGTAATAAACGCAGGAATGAGCACTGCCATAGACACGTCTTCTGGCGCTGTAGCCGTTGAGCCGGAAATATTAACGAAAGTCTCCAAATCCTTCACTCGCGTCTGCTTAAGCATGAAGTCTTTCATCGGAGCTTGGGCTAAATCGAACGCTTCGCGCGCTGAAATCTGTTCATTGATGTATGGCTGAACGGCTACATCGTTAATCTTATTGAGCACAGGAGACATGATAAAGAAGGTCAAGAAGATCGCGATACCAATAATCACCTGATTAGACGGCGTCTGTTGCAAACCCATCGCTTGGCGTAAGATCGACATCACGACAACGATACGAGTAAAAGACGTCATCAAGATAACCATTGCTGGTAAAAAACCAAGCATGGTCATTAACGCTAGGATCTGAAGGTTAACCGAATAATCTTCACTACCATCGGGATTGGTCGTCATGGTGAACGCAGGGACACCACCTCCTCCCCCCGTAAAGCTTCCCGTGGTAATCGTTCTAGCCGCACCTTGCTCTTGAGTCATCGCGCTGACCGTCACCGACTGAGAAGGGGCCGCATTAGCAGGAATTGGCGTCTCTAACTCTTCCTGCGCTACTGATACGGCAGAAAAAACAGAAAGTAAAAACGCCAAGATGAGGGCTGAGAATGGACTAGTTTTTATCATTCTTTTTCAATAGCTGACTGAGTTGACTCGCAAACGGACTGGTTGCTAACGCAGATTTATTCAGCTCCTCCTGAGATAATGGTTTGTCCAATTTAGAAATCAACTGGATAGATTGTGGGGTCACTCCAACGAGAAACTGCTCTTCACCCGCTTGAACTATCATTATCCGTTCACGAGTGCCGACAGGAATCTGCCTTACAACACTCAACCCTTGCTGGTTTACAAGTGCGGGAATACGCATCCGCTTAAGCAACCAAGCCAGAAATAAGATAAAGATAATAACGAACAAGAGCGACCCAAATGTGGTCGCCCAATCTAGCTGACTACCCGGTGTAGCAGCCCATGCCGAAGATGAAAACATAGCTAGAACAAAGAGTGAAAACCGTTTCACTATATAAGCCATACTCTACCTTAGCTTCTTGATACGCTCAGTTTGACTGATTACGTCGGTCAGGCGAATACCGAATTTATCGTTGACCACAACCACCTCGCCGTGAGCAATCAGTGTGCCGTTTACCAACACATCCAAAGATTCACCGGCTAAACGTTCCAACTCAACCACAGAGCCTTGGTTTAACTGAAGTAAGTTTCGGATACTAATCTGAGAGCGCCCAACTTCCATTGAAATAGTAACAGGAATATCGAGGATAGTGTCGAGCTTACGACGCTCATCATCGGAAATTGGGCTCGAGGTATCTTCAAGCTCATCAAGCTGAGCTGACATTACTTCATCGACATCAATTTCAGGTGCACTTGGATCTTCACCTAAGGCTGCGGCCCATTCGTCAGCCAATTTTTGATCGTCACTTGGTTCCATACCTAATACCTACAATTCTTTATTAATCTTCGATTTCACCGTCATCATCTTCCAACTCGGAAATGACATCTTTGCCTAAGAAGGCGATATCGGTTTTGACCACATCTGGTCGTTTGATTTTCTCTGACACCTGTACAGCTAAGTTCTCACCAGAACGTCCCATTTTAACTCGGAATGTTGGCAGTTCTTCGACGAACATAGTCGCGTGTTCAGGCATAGTGATCGGGATAATATCTCCCGGTCTAAGTTCCATAAGGTCTCTCAATGAGATGTCTTGCTCTAGCAAATTAACTCGGAAGTTAACTGGGACATCCATGATTTCTTCGCGTAGCGCAGTGCTCCAACGAACGTCAGTTTCCATTTTGTCTGACTGAACACCCGCATCCAATAGCTCTCGAATCGGCTCAACCATCGAATATGGCATAACAACGTGGAAATCACCGCCGCCTCCATCAACTTCGATATGGAATGAACTCACAACGATCACTTCCGTCGGGCTAACGATGTTCGCCATGCTTGGGTTTACTTCGGAGTCGAGGTACTCAAACTCAACCCCCATAACAGGAGACCAAGCTTCCTTATAATCTTCAAAAACAATTTTCAGTAGCAGCTGAACGATACGGCGCTCAGTTGGCGTAAATTCACGACCTTCGATACGTGCGTGAAAACGGCCATCACCGCCAAAAAAGTTCTCTACCAAAATAAAGACTAAACGTGCCTCCATGGTGATAAGCGCAGTACCTTTTAACGGTCTGAAGCGCACCATGTTCAAACTGGTTGGAACGTATAATGTGTTTTGGTATTCACCGAACTTCATCATCTGAACACCATTGATCGACACTTCAGCTGTTTTGCGTAGCATATTGAACAAGCTAATTCGCAAGTGTCGAGCAAAACGCTCATTAATAAGTTCCAGCGTTGGCATTCGACCACGGACAATGCGGTCTTGCGAGGAAAAGTCGAAGTCGACAGCGCTGGCATCACTGGCAACCGCTTCCTCTTCAACCTCATCGACGTCATCTACGCCATGAAGTAACGCGTCAATCTCATCTTGACTTAATAGATCTGTCACGGTTCACCTATTGGATGACAAAGTCAGTAAATAGGACACGTTCAATCACTGGCTGCCCTACAGCTCGGGTTAGACTCGCTTTGATGTCTTCCGTCGCTTTTTCTCTTAATTCGACTCGCCCAGTTGCACTGCGAAGCTGCTCAACGGTTGCCGAAGCAAAAGTACTCAGCAAAGAGCTTTCAACAAGTGGCGAGTGATAACGAGCTAAGTTCTCGTTTTCAGTTCCACGTACCATCAACTGAACTTTAATTTGAACCAGTCGATCTCGCTTGTCGCCCGTTACATTGAAAATAAATGGTTGAGCAATATTTACATAAGCAACAGGATCGGTGGGAGCAACCACTTCTTGTTGTGCCGCTTGTTCTTCAGCAGCGCCTTCGTCTGACCCCATCAAGAAAAACGCAGCACCGCCTCCACCAAGTAGAAGGACCACAACGGCAACGATAATGATGATCAGTTTACCTTTCCCTTTGGGAGCTTCTGTTTCGACTTCTTCAACTGCCATAACTTAACGTTCTCTTTATGTTGGTATTTTATAGTTTAAGCGTAATAACTAATTCCATCACGCTTTGCAGCCACATTCAAATCAAGATTGATGTCTGGTTCAAGATTTTCTTCACCTAAACCTGCTTGATTGCTGTTTGGTTGACCAGCTTGCCCTTGCCCGTTTGCAGCGTAACGGTTTTGTTGTTGGCCACTCGATTGCTGTTGGACTGAAGTGTCACCTAACTGAACACCTTGTTGAGCGAGCATCTCCCGTAAACGAGGCATAGATTGTTCCAGCGCATCCCGAGCTTGTTGGTTAGCCACTGTAAAATGGACTGTCGCCCCATCACCATTCATGTTCATGCGAATTTGCATGCGTCCAAGCTCAGGCGGATCAAGTCTAATATCAATGTTCTTCAAGTTCTTAGACATCATCATTTGAACACGTTCCGCGACTTGGTCACTGGCCATTTCTCGATTTAGCTGTAACGGCACTTGAGCAGCTTGTTCTGCACGAACTTGCCCCAAAGGAGTATTGGCTTGCTGCACGCCAGCGGCTTGAGCGAGTTGCTGAGCAAACCCAGACTCAGAGCTAGAACTCTGCTCGCCTTTTGTCGTATTGCTATTGTTGAGTAACGTTCCTGCTGCTTTGGCTCCCATCGCTGCTTTTAGCATTGCCTGTTCGGCTACAACGGGATTCGAGGTCGCCGTAACTGGCGCACTCACCATCGCTTGGACTTGGCTCGCGACGACATCGGTGCCTGCTCCAGGTACAGGCATTGCCGTATTAATCTGTGTAGCTGACGCAATTTGACTCGCTTGTGACTGTGTCAAGGCCTGATGTACTGACTGCGCAACAACCGCCTGTTGTGCATGCGTCTGTTTAGGTTGCAAAAAAACATCATCACTTACTACAACATCATCACTGTTTACCGCCCAAGGAATTGCTGCGGCTGTAACAGCTGCCGCTACAGGCACTTCCGAACCTACCGGCACAGTGTCTGTAACGTTAGCGTCCGAAACTCGGGTTTGAACAGTTAACTCTGGAGAGTTTTTGAACTCAGCTTTAGTAGTCTCTGCTTCGGTCTTGGTCGCATTCGTAACTGCCGCTGACGCAGTGATAACAGGAGCCACACTCACTTCTTCGCCTTGCTGATCAGTGGTCGTGGCTTGTTCTACTACATCCTGCTGCTCTGCACTATTGGCGACAACTTGTGACTTAGATGCCGCTTCCAGTTGTTCAAGTTCATCCATTTCACTATCAACAACTTTGTGTTGAGTCGTGTTTAGTTGGGTTGCAAGCTCCGCTTCATCCTGCTCACTTGCCACAGCTTGCTGCACACCCATTGCAACCATCGTTCTAGCTGCTATAGGATTCTCTCCTTCAACAGTTGTCACATCAGTAGAAACGACTTGTTCCGTTAATGGTGCTGAGTTGTCTGTTTCGATAAATGGCTTCACCGCCGCTGGAATAGCGACCGCTTTTGCGACATCACCGGACTCCGTCTGAGATTCCAAATCGGTCGATTTAGCCGACATTTGTTCTCTCTCGACAACTTTAGGTACGCTTGAAACAGGCACCTCGTCTTCAATCAATGGCGTTTGTTGAAGTTTGTTTTCCGTCAGCTGATCACGAGATGTCATTACCGCTGCGCCAGACACGGCTGCAATATCTTCGGTTTTATTCGTCGCTGGTTTAACTTCTACTTCACCACTTTCATCAAGAGGCAAGGCCTTGCCGTTATTCGATTGAAGTGTACTGTTAGCTTGATCTAAGCGTTTTAGGATCTCTTTGTTATCTGCGACGATTTGTTCTGCGTCATTTGAAGCCGTCTTCTCAGCTTGAGGTAACGCTTTAAGGGAATCACTTTCCTCTTGCTCAGCTTTCAAGTTGGGATTCGGCTCATTATCACCTTGGGGTTTACCTGAATGTTGCTTAGCCTTAACGACTACTTCATCGTTTTCGCTGCTAAGCAGTTCATCTGTAGAGCTATTTTCAACCTTAGAAGCCTTAATGACATCTACTGACTCTTCAGATTCTGAGTCAACACTGGAGGCTTCGGCTGAGTCTGGTTTGACACTTTTCTCACCCTCTGCAGATTCACCTTTAATGAAAGCAGATAGTTTAGAAAAGAAACCTTCTGAAGAACCGTCTTCACTGATTTCAGCGCTGCTTTCTAGGCTAGCTTTGGTTGCCTTTGGGCTGTCAGTAACTGTTGATAGATTTATATTCATAGTCAAACACCTGTGCAGGCTGAACATTGAGTTCATTAAGGGCGGCAAGTTCGCCAAGTTAACCACTGTTACAGCAAGAAGTGAGCCATAATATAGTGACAAGGCGTGATGTTAGTTCGATATACGGCGAGAGAATTGTAGTGTGGCAAACTCATCCATCTGCTTTTGTTCCCGAGCGTTTTCAAGATGGGCTTTTTCTTTTTGCTTTTTCTCTATCAGCCACTCATAAGATCTGCGCTGTTTGCGACTTTCTAACCAGTTTTGTTCGCAGCCATCCACCTGCCCTTTGAAGTGCTCTTCGGCTTGCTTTTGCTTCGCAAGTGTCTCATCTAAAGTGGTCAAAAATCGGTTCAAATGGCTGTACTGGCTGGCGGTAAGCCCTTGCTGGCCACGCTCTACCAGCTGCTTACAGTAATCTAAACGATACTTTTCAATTTGTTCTAACTGGAGATAGTATCCTTCAAGCTCTTTCCTAGCTTGACTAAGCGCTAGTACCGCTTGATTTTCGCGCTCTTTTGCCTGCTCAAGTAAAAATTCTAGTGCATTATCCATCGCCTACTACTCCCCTTGCAGCAGGCCACGCAACATATTCACACACATGTCGTAAGGCACGCTTTCCTTCATAGATTGCTGTAAATACATATCAAGCTTAGGCTTTATCGTAAATGCACCATCAATTGCAGCGTCTGTTCCCGGCTTGTATGCGCCAATAGAAACCAAGTCTTGATTTTTACGACAAACAGAGAGTACCTGACGTACCGCTTTCGACATGAGAACATGCTCTTCAGAAGTAATTTGTGGCATAACGCGGCTGACCGATTTTTCTACATCGATCGCTGGATAGTGACCGGCATCCGCCATCTCGCGTGATAGTACAACGTGACCATCTAAAATCGCGCGCGAAGCATCTGCAATAGGGTCTTGTAAATCATCACCCTCTGTCAGAACGGTAAAGAATGCCGTAATCGAACCCTGCTCTGGGCTTCCGTTACCCGCTCGCTCTACCAGCGCAGGTAACTTTGCAAATACCGAAGGTGGATAACCTTTGGTCGCAGGTGGCTCACCGACAGATAATGCAATTTCACGCTGTGCTTGCGCAAATCGAGTCAAAGAGTCCATCAGCAACAATACATCTAACCCTTGGTCACGGAAGTATTCGGCAATCGTGAGCGCCGTTTGGCAACCTTTCAATCGCATCAGCGGAGAAGAGTCTGCGGGAGCTGCAACCACGACGGAGCGTTGGCGACCATCTACCCCTAAAATCTCTTCGATAAACTCTTTCACTTCTCGTCCACGCTCACCTATCAGACCAACGACAACAACTTGAGCTGTTGTACCCCGGGTCATCATGCCCAAAGTGACCGATTTACCAACACCTGAACCTGCAAAAAGACCAATACGTTGGCCTTTACCTACGGTGAGTAGACCATTGATTGCTTTTATCCCGACATCGAGAGGTTCTGAAATTGGCTTGCGAGCTAAGGGGTTAATTGGGTCGGCATTGAAGGAAGCGCGTTTCTCAGTGTAGATAGGGCCGAGACCATCAAGTGGATTACCGACACCATCGATCACCCGTCCAAGAAGCTCCATACCAACGGGAAGGCCAGCTTCACTCGTTAGGGGCGTTACTTTAGCACCTGGCAGCACACCCGTAATTTGTTCGCTTGGCATTAAGTACAAGTTGTCGCCTGAAAAGCCTACGACCTCCGCTTCCATCTCACCATGCATAGTCTCGACGCGGCATAAGCTGCCTATTGGAGCTCGACAACCGGTCGCTTCTAAGGTCAAGCCAACCACTCGTACCAACTTTCCAGACGCGACGGGTCTACACGTTAACCCGCTGGTTTTGTATTGAGAAAGGCGTTCAGCAAGGGCGAGCACTACTCACCACCTTGGTGGCGGTTCACCCCACAAAAGCTTTGGATAACATTGCGAATACGCTCTTCCATACGATAGTTGACGCTCGACTCACCCGCCTCAATTTGGACATCACCACGATTCAACGCAGGCTCTGACATTAATGTCCAATTGCGGAAGTTAAGTTCTTCTTCACCATAGGATGAACGAATGATGTCTACATCATCAGGGTGCAGTTTGAGAGTAATCGCGTGACCAGAAATTGGTAACGATTCAACAGACTGTTTGATGGTATCAAGGATGACTTGAGGATTCGTTTGAACCTCAACATGAACCACTTCCTTAACCATAGTCAGTACCATGTCGACCAGTTGTTTTTCAACTTGGGCATTCATCAGTTCAAGAGGCTGCGCAAACTGGTTAGCTAAACCAACAAAGGTTTGAACTTGCTGCTGAATAAACTCCTGCCCGGCAGCAACACCTTCAAGCTTACCCGCTTCAAGGCCTTCTTGATGCCCTTCCTCTAAACCTTGCTCTTTGCCTTTGTCATAACCTTGTTTGAAGCCCGCTTCTTGGCCTTGATGTAAGCCTTCCTGATAAGCTTGCTGCTTTATCAGTTCAATTTCTTCTTCGGTTAACTCAGCTGGGGCTTCTTCCGCTGGCTCGGAAAAAGTTGGCATAAAGCTGGGGTCGTAGTTCATTGCTGTCTCTTTCGCCTGGGAATGAGTCTCAGACGTATAATCTGGCATCCCCCAGCGCTCAGCTTTCTGAACTACTTCATCATCTTCTAAACGCAAGAAACCACGCTTTCTATCCCCAGACATAGACACCTTACTTAATCACTAAAATTACAAGAATTCATCCGCGCCGCCACCTAGCATGATCTCACCAGAGTCAGCCATGCGTCGAGCAATTGCCAGAATTTCTTTTTGAGCCGCTTCTACATCCGATACTTTTATTGGAGGCATAGCTTCCAGATCATCACGCATCATCTCTGCAGCACGTTTAGACATGTTCTTGAATATCTTGTCACGAAGGCCGTCATCAGCACCTTTGAGTGCACGTTGTAGAGCATCTTGAGGAACGTCACGCAGCAATTTTTGGATACCTTGGTCGTCCACTTCGATAAGGTTCTCGAATACGAACATGAGATCTTGAATCTGCGTCGCCATATCTTCGTCTTGGTCTCGAATCTGATCCATCAAGATACCTTCGACGTTGTTGTCCATGTAGTTCATGATCTCTGCTGCTGCCTTCAGGCCACCAATCTTGGCAGCTTGAGCACCCGCTTGACCTGCGAACTGCTTCTCCATGATTTCGTTCAGCTCTGCCAATGCTGACGGCTGAACTTCTTCTAAGTTTGCAATACGCATCATCAGATCGAGGCGGTCACGCTCAGCAAATTGAGACAAGATCTCTGCCGATTGATCCGGCTCTAAGTAGGACAATACAATTGTTTGAATCTGAGGGTGTTCGTTGATGATAATGCTGGCAACTTGTCTAGGATCCATCCACTTAAGTGAATCGAGCCCTTTTGAACCTGTGCCCAACAGAATCTGATCGACCAAGTTATTCGCTTTGTCTTCACCCAACGCAGCAACAAGGGCATTACGCATGAAGTCTTCGCTGCCCATACCAATGTTGGTGTATTTCTGAATATCTTCCAAGAAAGCGCGATGCACAGCACCGACTTTTTCTTGGCTTAAGTCGGCAGCACGAGCCATCGCGCTACCCACTCGTTGTACTTGTTTTGGTTCTAAATGGCGAATAATGCCCGCCGCATCTTCTTCGTTCAAACTCAGAAGAAGAATCGCAGCGCGCTCTTCACCAGGAATGGTTGATATATCCACGGCGTTCTCTGCTACCTCACCGCCTTCCTCTTGCTGGGGTACTATTTCGTTAGGCATCTTGCATCCAATTCTTCACTACCTGTGCAGCTAGCTCAGGTTCATTTGCAACCAGAGCACGGACTGCTTTCAACACATCTTCGTCTTTATGTAGGTTCGGTAAATCGATACTTGAACCAAATTCAAACAGCTCACCGCCTTCAAGATCACTACCTATCAAGCTAGTCTCACCATCCGCACCAATTGGTAGTCCATCAGGACCGTACAGTTGGTCGTCATCGTCATCAGAAGCTGGGTTGAGCAGTTTCTTCATGGCAGGGCGGACTAATACCAACACAACCACGATGATAACAAGAGCACTGGCGAACCAACGCAC
>NZ_CFHWOM010000041.1:0-32556 GCF_984391705.1 Vibrio sp.
GGATTATCATCAACGAGTGCCCACACAGATTGATAGGTTTATATTGTTAAAGAGCGTTGCTTTGAGCTTTCTCTCAAAGCGGACGGCCATTCTATCGATATAACTTTAAGTGTCAAACACTTTTTTCGTTACTTCTCCGAAAGTTACTTACTTCACTTTCAAGCCGTTTATTAATCAGGTTTCCCGTGACAACGGAGGCGCATTATAGGGAGTTATCCGACAAGCACAAGAGCTAAATGCAAAAAAAACTCTCCCTTTGAACCGTTCGTTTGTATTTTATACAAAGCGAATTAAAGATAAGCAAAAAGGGCCTTAAAAGGCCCTTTTAAATGGGTTATTTATTGATGAGCGATAATCTGGTCATTGTTCACCAATAGTTTCACCGGCTTATCAGGGACAACTTTGCCAGCCAATATTGCTTTAGCAAGCGGGTTTTCGACACTTTGCTGTATCGCTCGTTTTAGCGGCCTCGCACCGAATACTGGGTCAAACCCAACTTGAGCGATAAGATCTAGAGCTTTCTCTGATACCTCAAGAGCATATCCCTTTTCTTCCATTCGTGAAGACAAACGACTTAATTGAATAGAGGCGATTGATTTGATGTGTTCCTGAGCTAATGGGTGGAATACAACACTCTCATCAACACGATTAAGAAACTCAGGCCTAAAATGCTTACTTACCACTTCCATCACTTGATGTTTCATTCCCTCATAATCAAGTGCACCAAAGTTTTCTTGAATCCGCGCAGAACCTAAATTAGATGTCATGATTACAACAGTATTTCGGAAGTCGACTGTACGACCTTGACCATCAGTAAGGCGACCATCATCGAGCACTTGCAACAAAATATTGAATACATCAGGATGAGCTTTTTCTACTTCATCAAGCAAGATAACGGAATATGGCTTACGACGTACCGCTTCTGTTAAATAGCCACCCTCCTCATATCCAACGTAACCTGGTGGTGCCCCCACTAACCTTGCAACAGAGTGTTTCTCCATAAACTCAGACATGTCGATACGCACCATCGCGTCTTCACTGTCGAACATAAAGTTAGCCAGCGTTTTACACAATTCTGTTTTACCGACACCCGTTGGCCCTAAAAACAGAAATGAACCGATCGGCTTATTCGGATCGGACAAACCTGCACGACTACGGCGAATTGCATTAGCAACTACTTCGACCGCTTCTGTCTGACCAATAACACGTTTATGCAATACACCTTCCATTTGTAGAAGCTTCTCTTTCTCAGCTTCAAGCATCTTAGATACTGGGATCCCCGTTTGTTTCGACAGAACTTCAGCTATTTCATTGTCCGTAACCTTGTTACGAAGCAAAGTCATTTCTTGCATCTCAGCTTGAGTCGCCAGATCTAACTGCTTTTCAAGTTCTGGAATACGACCATATTGGAGTTCAGACATTCGGTTGAGATCACCGGCACGACGAGCAAACTCCATATCTAGCCTAGCTTGCTCCAGTTCTGATTTAATATGCTGAGTACCTGATAAA
The DNA here is from genome assembly GCF_984391705.1 of Vibrio sp. Lineage (NCBI taxonomy): Bacteria > Pseudomonadati > Pseudomonadota > Gammaproteobacteria > Vibrionales > Vibrionaceae > Vibrio > Vibrio sp. The sequence goes on from NZ_CFHWOM010000041.1 coordinate 1,510, forward strand.
GCGGCTTTTTCAGCATTCCACACTTCATCTAACTCAGCAAACTCGCGCTCTTTCTCAGCAAGCTCATCATTAAGGATATTGAGGCGCTTTTCACTCGCATCATCATGCTCATTCGTTAACGCCTGCTGCTCAATCTTGAGTTGGATGATTTTGCGCTCGAGTTTATCTAGCGCTTCTGGCTTCGAATCGATTTGCATACGAATACTCGATGCCGCTTCATCGATTAAGTCGATCGCTTTATCCGGTAATTGTCGGTCTGAAACATAACGATGAGACAAACTCGCCGCAGCAACTATCGCAGGATCAGTAATTTCTACATGGTGGTGCAATTCATAACGTTCTTTGAGGCCGCGCAAAATAGCAACAGTGTCTTCCACTGATGGCTCATCAACAATCACCTTTTGGAAACGACGCTCTAGTGCCGGATCTTTCTCTATATATTGGCGATATTCATCTAATGTTGTTGCGCCTACACAGTGCAGCTCACCTCTCGCCAATGCCGGTTTAAGCATATTTCCCGCATCCATTGAGCCTTCGCCTTTACCAGCGCCAACCATTGTGTGGATCTCATCAATAAAGAGGATGATGTTGCCCTCTTCTTTGGATAGCTCATTCAATACGGACTTTAAGCGCTCTTCAAACTCGCCGCGATATTTAGCTCCGGCCACTAGCGCCCCCATATCTAACGAGAGAACACGACGCCCACGAAGGCCTTCTGGTACTTCATTATTAATAATGCGCTGCGCTAGTCCCTCAACAATCGCGGTTTTACCCACGCCAGGTTCACCAATAATGACAGGGTTATTTTTGGTGCGGCGTTGCAGTACTTGAATGGTTCGGCGAATCTCGTCATCACGTCCGATTACTGGGTCGAGCTTGCCTTGCTCTGCTCGCTCAGTCAGATCGATGGTAAACTTTTCCAATGCTTGACGTAACTCTTCAGCGTTCGGGTCATTGATTTTCTGACCTCCACGCACTTTATCAATCGCTTCGCTTATTTTTTCTTCGGTTAACCCTTGCTCTTTTAGTAGAGCCCCAAGCGGACCACGATCTTCGATGGCTGCAAGTAAAAAGACTTCAGATGAGATGTAAGCGTCTTGTCGCTTTTGAGCAACCTTGTCACATAGATTGAACATAGTGCCCATTGCGCTAGAAAGCTGAACATCACCTCCGATACCGCTCACTTTAGGTAAACGCTCTAAAATCTCGCTGAGCTTAGATCGCATATGAGTAATATCGACATTGAGCATAGTTAACAGCGGACGAATCGGACTCCCATCCTGATCCATCAACGCTACCATCAAATGGACTGGCTCTATGTATTGATGATCGCGGCCCAACGCCAACGATTGAGCGTCAGATATCGCGATTTGAAATTTGCTAGTGAATCTGTCAAGACGCATATCTACCTTCCTAACCTCAACTGAGAAGAATTCTATAATCAGTATGAAAGATGGCTACGCAAAGTCAGATTTTCAAGGGAGAGGATAAGATAAAATCATCTTATCAGTGTGGGAATTTGCTACGGTTCAATCCATATAAATGTGGCTTGGCGGCCAGTGATGCCATCTCGACGATAAGAGTAAAACCGTTCAGAATCCTGATAGGTACACAGTTCACTATAGTAAACTCGCGTAACACCAGATTTGTTGAGTCTTTGAGTGACTAACTGATTCATATCTGCGAGATACTTTCCTAACTCGGCTTTAGCTTTAAAAGCTTGTTCAGCTTTGGGGTCAAATGAACAAAACGCTTGAAGAACATCATCACCAACTTCAAACGCTTCACTGCCGATCGCTGGACCAATCCAAGCCATCACCTCACCATCGAAGTGGCAGAGTGCGTTTTCAATGATACCATCCGCCAAACCACGCCAACCGGCATGAACCGCGGCCACTTGAGTACCCGAGACATTAGTTAACAAAACTGGTAAGCAATCTGCAGTCATCGCTGAACATACAATGCCTGATTTTTGGGTAAATAGGCCATCAGCATTCAACACTTCATTTGTCGGCTGATTCACTTCAGTCACGACTGTCGAGTGAGTCTGGTTAAGCCAGACCGGAGCCGATGGCATATTAGCGGACTCTGTAAGCAACTGACGATTTCGCATGACCGTTTTATCATCATCCCCAACGTGAGCACCGAGATTCAATCCCTCATAGGGTGGTGTTGAGTAACCACCAGCGCGGGTTGAAGCAAAAGCCTTGATGTTTTTAGGCGCAGGCCAGTTAGGGATGATCATTTCCATGGCTAGAACTCGTCTTGCAAACCGTGTTCTTGCGTGTCTTGACGAAGTGCTTCTGCCATTTCGACCATATCATCAGGAACTGGAGCATGGAATTCGACTTCTTCACCCGTAATAGGATGCTCAAACTTAAGCATGACGGCATGAAGAGCTTGACGGTCAAAGCCGCGAATGTGGTTCGCTAGCTCTTCTGATGCACCACTAGGGATACGTGCGCGACCGCCGTATGCAGTATCACCCAATAGAGGGTGCTGCAAGTAAGACATATGAACACGAATTTGGTGAGTACGACCAGTCTCTAGGCGTAGACGAATACGAGTATGTTCGCGGAAATGTTCCGCAACTCGATAATGCGTCACAGCAGGTTTACCCATAGGGCTAACCGCCATCAATGTACGTTTTGTCGAGTGACGACCAATAGGCTGTTCAACACGCCCACCAGCGGTCATTCGGCCAATAGCGATTGCTTCATATTCACGAACAAAGTTGCGTTTTTTCTGCAGAGCACGTACTAGACGAGTTTGCGCAGGTACGGTTTTAGCGACAACCATTAAGCCCGTTGTATCTTTATCCAAACGATGCACGATACCAGCACGAGGTACTTCGGCAATATTCGGGTAGTGATGTAACAAAGCATTAAGCACGGTGCCATCTGGAGTTCCTGCGCCTGGGTGAACAACAAAACCACGCGGTTTGTTAATCACTAAGATGTCATCATCTTCATAAACGATATCAAGAGGAATATCTTGCGCTTCCCAGCGCTCTTCATCTTCAAGTTCCGCTTGCAGAATGATTTCCTCCCCTCCCATAACTTTAGTGCGAGGTTTGGTAACAACTTCACCGTTGACTTGAACTTTACCCGCCAACAACCACTCTTTAAGTCGTGAACGAGAAAAATCGGCGAATAATTCGGCGATAGCTTGGTCTAGGCGTTGACCCAGTTGGCTATCTTTTACTGTATTGGTTAATTCAATCTGCTGAGCCATATCGAACTTTTTTAAAAACTGTGAGACTAATTGTCACTACTGTGGAAAAATAGACTACTCACCACAACTCAATCACTCGAGTTGATCGGGTATAATTGGACATTGTATCTGTTACCGTCCAGAAAGTAACGGAAGCAGCAGAAATATTTATCTCAAGGAATCGAATCCTGACATGAAAAAGCATACTTTATCTGGCTTATTGGCATTATCTGTACTGGTTGGCTGCTCAAGCAGCGAAGAGATAGTTCCAGACGTGCCACCATCTGAGCTGTATTCAGAAGCCCAGGTTTCGCTTCAAAGTGGTAACTGGCTTTCGGCCATCAGTCAGCTTGAGGCCTTGGACTCTCGCTACCCATTTGGTGCCTACTCAGAGCAAGTTCAGCTGGATTTGATTTACGCATACTACAAAAATGATGATTTAGCCCTTGGACTTGCAACTATAGAAAGGTTTACACGTTTAAACCCAACGCATGAAAAATTAGATTGGGTTTTGTATATGCGTGGACTAACGCACATGGCGCAAGATCGTAACTTTATGCACGATCTATTTAGCGTAGATCGCAGTGACCGCGATCCAGAGCCTGTGAAAAAAGCGTTCGCGGACTTTAAACGTCTACTTGAGCGCTACCCAAATAGCCCTTACGCACAAGACTCGCAAAAACGCATGCTAGCGCTCAAGAATCGTTTAGCGAATTATGATCTCGCGACAGCTGACTTTTATCTTCGTCGCGAAGCCTGGATCGCGGCTATCAATCGCACTCAAGAGCTTCAAAAAACTTATCCAGACACAATCGCAGCGCGTAAATCGCTGGAAATTCAGTTAGAAGCCTATAAACAGCTTGGTCTAGAAGACGCCATTAAACGTACTGAACAGTTAATAGAGCTGAACCCGCTTTAATTGAATATTAATTAATCAGAACCGCTTCACATTTGGAGCGGTTTTTTCATTCCCTTTCTTGGCTTATATCAATCACTCGAACTATTTTTAACTAACAAAGTTAAGAGGTTAGTTAATGTTTCGAGTTGTTTTCAGCTGTTTAGTATTACTGTTATTTGTATCGAACACCCACGCTCTTTCACTCTCACCGTTACAGAAAGATCCTTATTTTGGAGACCTTCCTGAGCTAGAGAAGAAAGGCGTTATTCGAGTGTTGGTGGCGGCAGATCTTGGCTTCTACTATGTCGAGGACGGTAAACCTAAAGGCATTCTTGCAGAATTACTTTACCACTTTGAAAAACAGCTCAAGCAACGTTCATCCTACTTTAATCTGCAAGTCATCCCTGTACACCGGGACGAATTAATTCCCTCACTAGAAAAAGGCTATGGTGACTTAGTCGTCGCTAACCTCACGATCACTCCGGCTAGAGACAAAATTGTTGATTTCAGTAAACCCGTCCTAACAGGTGTTCGCGAGTTACTTGTCACGAATAAATCAATACCTGCATTTGAAAACCTAGAGCAGCTAAGCGGCAAAGAGATATGGGTGCGAGCCAGTTCCAGTTACTTCGAAAGCCTCCAAAAACTCAATCACAACTTAGATAGTCAGGGGCTCCCTCCTGTAATTGTACGCTTTGTAGAAGAGACATTGCAGGACGTAGAGCTAATTGAAATGGTTAATCAAGGCCATATTCAAGCTACCGTGCTCGATAGTCACAAAACCGAACTTTGGCTCAAAGTGATGGAAGACATCCAAGTCCACGATGCGATCCCCTTGCGACAGGAAGGAAAAATAGCTTGGGCAATGCGCGAAAACAGCCCAAAACTTGCCGACTTCGTCAACCTGTACTTAAAAACTTCTCGCTCCGGGACATTACTGGGCAATGTAATATATGGCAAATACCTTAACGATACTCGTTGGTTAAAGAAAATTCTTAATCCGAATCATATTAACCGGTTAGAGAGTCTATCAGGCATCTTCTCTCTCTATTCTGAGCAGTACAACTTCGACCCATTGATGATATCCGCTCAAGGCTTTCAAGAGTCAGGATTAGATCAGAGTAAAGTCTCACATAAAGGGGCTGTAGGAGTTATGCAGGTACTGCCAAGCACAGCAAAAGACCCCAACGTAAATATTCCTAATATCTACGAAGTGAATAACAACATTCATGCAGGGGTAAAATACATGCGATTTCTAAAAGATCGTTACTTCAACGACGAAGCTATTAGTCCAGATAACCAAGTCTACTTCTCCCTTGCGGCCTACAACGCTGGCCCGGGTAACATTCGTAAAATGCGTCGCTTAGCCTCTCAGCAAGGTTACGATCCAAATCAGTGGTTTAAGAACGTAGAAATTATGGCAAGAAGGCATATAGGCCGTGAACCTGTTCACTACGTAGCGAACATTAATCGTTACTTTGTTATCTATAAGCAATTAGAAGCATTAAAAGCGTTACGTGAAAGCCAATCCACTACAAATGCATCGGTACTTCGACTACCAACATTATTGAGGTAACGAACGAGACAGAACAATAACTAAACAGTTGCTAGTTTGTTTGGATATTACTGTTCGAAAATTGGAAGAAAATTCACAAATTAAGGCAGGTCAATCTTTAGGCAACGCTTTTATCAGGTCGAATAAACTCCCTAAAAAGCAGATGATTTTTAGTATCTTACCTCTCCCAATCTAATGAGATTTTTCTCTAGCACAAGCTTTTTCATATCAAAATCGGCGTACTATTTGAGTTGGATCACGTTTGGTTTTAGTGCTAAAAAACAGCCATAAAAACGTGATTTGAATCACATTATTTTTACTCCTGAGCGGTAATCTGAACTCAACCCATGAGGGATGAAACAGAGGAAAACATCTATGAAAGTAAACATCACTGGTAAAAATATCGAAATCACCTCTGCAATCCGCACTCATATTGAGAGCAAATTTAAAAAGTTGGAAAAGTGGCAAGTAGACATTATTGGTTGCCAAACAAGCTTCAGCGAGGAACCTAACAAACAGATGAAGTTTGAAGCTGTCATCACTGTACCAAAAGGCCAACTGGTTGCATCTGCAACACATGAAGATTTATACGCTGCCGTTAATGAGGTAGAACAGAAACTGGAACGTCAGCTAAACAAACTACGCCACAAACCTGAAGCTCGTCGCTCTGAAAAACCAGAGCTAGAAGAAGCCGAGTTAGAAGCGGAATAGCAACATACACTCTACTTGGAGTAGTAGAGGAATCCTAAAAATAGCGCCGAAAGGCGCTATTTTTTTGCTTGACGCTCCACTAGTGGTTGCTTATTGTGTTGGAGGTTTCAATGAAAAGTAGTGATATATGCAAACAACTAGCCTGTTCTTTTTTGACTTCTTTTTTCTCCACTAAGTTTGGAGGCACTCTCGTTTTCGAAAGATAAGTCAAAAACGAACAGGAAGCCTCCCAAAGGGAGGCTTTTTTATTTTTAAGGAATACAGGATGACTGAACAAAAATACTCGCTCGAAGAGATCCGACTAAGACTGAATGAGCTTGATGATCAACTGCTAAAATTGCTGTCTGAACGCAGACAAATGAGCATTGAAGTCGCAAAGAGTAAGGTTCAAACATCTAAACCTGTCCGTGATGCATGTCGTGAGCAGCAACTGCTTGTCAAACTGATAAATGCAGGTAAAAACAAGTACTCTCTGGATGCTCAATACATCACGAAGCTGTTTCACACTATTATTGAAGATTCTGTATTACTACAGCAGTCATACTTACAGAATCTGGCCAACCCAGAACTGAGTCGTAAGCCTTTGGCTCGAGTCGCATTCCTTGGCTCAAAAGGCTCGTACTCTCACCTTGCTAGCCGTGAGTACTTTAGCCGCAAAAACACTGAGCTGATCGAACTAAACTGCGAACACTTCAAAGAAGTTGCAAATACCGTTGAATCCGGTCATGCAGATTACGGTGTTCTACCGATAGAAAACACTAGCTCCGGTTCAATAAACGAAGTTTACGATTTGCTTCAACATACAACACTCTACATTGTTGGTGAGCTGACACTGCCTATAGAGCATTGCTTAGTGGCAACGTCTGATATCCGCCTTGAAGACCTAAAAACGCTTTATTCACACCCACAACCTCACCAGCAGTGCAGTGAGTTTTTGGGCAAGTTAAAAGGCGTTCAACTGGAGTCTTGTGCCAGCACCGCTGATGCAATGCAAAAAGTTCAACAAATGGGCCGTAACGATGTCGCGGCTATTGGTAATGCATCAAGTGGTAAGCTTTACGGCCTGCAGCCTATTCAAAGCAACATTGCCAACCAAACTGAAAACCACACGCGCTTTATTGTTGTGGCTCGCAAGCCTGTTGAGGTTTCAGCACAAATACCGGCGAAAACAACTCTTATAATGTCAACGTCCCAAGAAGCAGGTTCTCTGGTTGAAACCTTACTTGTGTTACAACGCTATGGCATCAATATGACCAAGTTGGAATCCCGACCAATTATGGGGAACCCTTGGGAAGAGATGTTTTATGTAGATCTCGCTTCACACCTTGACTCCAATGAAATGCAGAGTGCGCTCGCAGAATTGACTAAGATCACTAAGCACTTGAAAGTACTAGGATGTTACCCATCGGAAAATGTGAAACCAACACAAGTAAAGTTGCAGTAAATATAGCTACCTAGCTCAAATTATTTCATATCAAAGCTGACACTGTTTACAAATCTTCTTAGTATTCATAAGTTAAGTTGCATATTAATACAGTGTCAGCGCTTTATACTGACGCCAATAAGCAAAATTGGATTTCAATTTTAAGGCTACAACTCTGTCAGTATGAGAGCATTTATCTCTTTTTTCCTTTTGTCTTGCTACTCGATTAGCGTAACGGCAAACACTTCACCACTGAATATCTACCTTTGGGAAGATACCCTTTCTCCGAAAGTTATTGAACAATGGCAGGAGAAGCAAGGCAGTCCCGTGCTGCTTTCTCATTTTGACAATGACGATGAACGCAGCCTTTTAATGATGAAAAGTATTCAGCTGCCATTTGATATCGTATTACTAGATAACGTTTCCGCCAATATATATGGACAGCTGGGTAGTTTCGAGCGCCTAACCGACCTGCCGAATCGAAAGCATAATGCCAATAAATGGAATCAAGCATGTGGCGACTACGCCATTCCTTACTTCTGGGGCACCGTAGGTATCGCATATAGGAAAGACCTGATTAAGCAACCGCCTATGACATGGCATGAGTTTGTCGAGCCCAATGAAGCACTCAACGGAAGAATTGGTATGATCAACGACACCGTCGAGTCTTTCTTGCCCCTGTTTTATAGCTTAGGTATATCACCAACAACAGATGACCGTAACGAAATACAACAGGCCTACCCCGCTCTTCAAGCTTTCAGTCAGAGAGTGCTGACTTTCGAATACCTACTGAGTTACTTCCGTAGCCATGGAAAGTCAGATCAACTCCAAATAGCACTTGCTTATAGCGGTGACCATCACTCACTAAATCGATTATTCGAACAAGATATCTGGGACTTCGTTGTTCCTGAAGGCGAAACTTACGTCTGGTTAGACTGCCTGGCTGTTAATAGTCATTCTAACAATAAAGAGCTTGCTAAGGCGTTCCTTAACTATCTTTCAGATCCCACAGTTGCTGCAATGAATGCAACAGATATTAAAGCTGCAACACCGAATTTAAGTGCATTAAAACTGATGCCCGCTTGGTATCGAAATGATGCATCATTATTCCCAAGCCCTGAACGCATGGAAAATAGCTATATCGATAGCATACTTTCCGCTGAAAACATCAGTTTAAGAACGAAAATTATTAATCGCATAGTTAAGAATCATGAAGCTCAGTACTAGAGTTCTGTTGTTAGTTGCCCCTGTAGTCATGCTCAGTGCAGCTGTATCTAGCTACAGCATCTACATCAACCAAAAAGACACGCTCATAAAACGTGAGAATAGTTACCTTCAGCTAACTATGGAAAAGCTAGCAGGGCATTTTCGTCAATCTGTGTCTCTAATTAATAGCTATTCCCTGACTCTTATAAAAAGTGACATTATTCGCCACTACTTCAGTCAGCCTGAAAATCCTTACCGAGAAATGAGGCTAATTGAAAATCTACAAACCACTATCGATAACCTACAACCGAATAAACAAGATAACATCGCAGTTGCCATCATAGACAGCAACGAGCAAGTACGCTTTTACGCAGACAACCAAAAAGACCCCTTTGCGACACTCGATGAGAACGTACTCAAGTACATTCGACATATCTATAAACAAACCGGCCAGCTATCTCATACCGGGTTTGCCAATAATTATCAGGGCCAGAGTATCCTTATTCGTTATGACGTACTCGACAACGATACTTTCACTTCCCCTTTGAGTTACAACAAAGAACAAGTGTTTTTTGTTGTGGTTTCACTCTCACTTGATAGCTTTGATCAACTTAAACGTATCCTCGAGTTTGACAATGACAGCAGCATTTTCTTCGCACAAGAGCCTGTAAAGAAATCTGGGTTAACCCAATCAGTTGAGCTTAAACCGAATTTATATGCCGTTTTAGACCCTGCTCAGTATCTACTTAACGAACAGCTCAACAAAATTGAAAACAAACTGTTGCTCGCCTTTGGGGCATCAGCGGTATCTACCGTACTGATTCTCCTATTTTTACTATATCGCCATGTGATCCAGCCTATCACTCGCTTGGATTATCAGCTTCAAGAAGTTGAGCAGCATAAAAGGTCGAACATAGAAAAACTGACATCCGATAATGAGATTGGTCGTCTTTCAGTTCGCTTTTATGACATGTATAAAGAGCTCAACTCTAGCTATCAGAAAACCAAAGCGATGGCTGAGAATGATCATCTTACTCAACTGGCTAACCGCTATCAGTTTCAAATGTTTGTTGAACGGACTATCGCCAATAAACTGATCGATACCCGCGCATGGATTCTCTATATTGATCTTGATAATTTTAAGTATGTAAACGACAAGTATGGCCACCATATAGGTGATTCATTGTTAGTGAACTTTGCTGAACACATTCGCCAAAGAAGTAATGAATATGAACACAAATACAATGTTAAATGCTTAGCTGCTAGATTATCTGGCGATGAGTTTGCTGTATTTATCTCGTCCTCAAATCAACATGCGAGTTATGCCCCAGAAATCGCCAATGCCGTTTTAGAACCTATTCAAAACAGCGCGAACTCCCCTTTAGGTAACTTTCCAATCACCGCAAGTATCGGTATAGCATCGTACCCGGAAGATGGACGAGATCTTACAACCTTGCTATCCAATGCGGACACGGCGATGTATCAAGCCAAGCACGCAGGAAAAAACCAAGTCGCCCACTACTCGAAAGAATTGGATCAAGTCGTACGCCGTCGTTCACAATTAGAACGAGCTTTGAGAACCTGTAATCTCGACCAAGAGTTTCAGTTACTTTATCAGCCGTACTTTGATCGTAGCGGTCTAGAAGTAAGAGGGTTAGAAGCTCTGCTTCGTTGGAATTCCCCTAAACTGGGCAACGTAAACCCTAGTGAATTTATTCCAATCTCTGAGCAAATAGGCCTATTTGGAGTAATTGATCGTTGGGTTGTAAAACACGCCTTTAAAGATTTTGCAACGATTCAAAATTGCTTTGACAGGCCCGTACAGCTCTCTATCAATCTTTCCTCCGCGGAGTTAGATTCATTACAGCTTGCTCAAGATATTCATGCACTAGCACAAGACTATGCTGTACGACCTGAGTTGATTGATTTTGAAATTACGGAAACTTTCGCTTCTGACTCTCAAAGCTATTTACTGCTTTATGAGTTGTCCCAAATGGGCTTTAAGCTCACCATCGATGACTTTGGCTCAGGCTATACCTCCATTACACAACTGGTTGAGTACCCAGTACAGAAAATCAAGTTTGATCGAGAGTTTTTGGAAGCTCTCACCAAGACAAACAACCAAACCGTCGTCAAGCCTTTGGTTGACCTTTGCCATTCCCAATCTATGCTAGTGACCGCAGAAGGGATTGAATCGAAAGAAATGCATCAATGGTTAGCCAACAATCAGTGCGATTACATGCAAGGCTATTACCTTTCGCCTCCAATCTCTATTGAACAACTAAGTCTAAATAAGAATAAAACGAAAGGGTCAACTGATGTCAGTGAAGAAAGTTATTGTCGCTTCGCTTAATCCAGCCAAGATCAATGCTGTAAAAAGTGCGTTTCAGGCTGCTTTTCCTCAACAGCGCTTCGAGTTTTCAGGAGTCAGTGTAGCAAGCGGAGTTGCTGATCAACCAATGAACAACGATGACACCTACCTAGGGGCACGCAACCGTGTGGTTAATGCTAAATCTGAGCAACCCACTGCCGATTACTATGTGGGGCTTGAAGCAGGTATTGAACAGAACGTAACTTTTGCTTGGATGGTGATTGAATCAAGGACCCACCGAGGTGAATCTCGTTCAGCGAGCTTAATGCTTCCTCCGATTGTATTAGAGAAGCTCGCGTATGCGAATGAATTAGGTGATGTTATGGATGAAGTCTTTGCAACAGAGAACATTAAACAAAAAGGTGGTGCGATCAGCTTGCTAACTAACGATTTGCTTACCCGTAGCAGCGTCTATCACCAAGCTCTCATTCTGGCATTAATTCCGTTTACCAATCCCACTCATTTTCCAGCTAACCTATAAGGCTGACTGCAATCAAAAAAGGTGCCTAGAGGCACCTTTTTAAAATTACTTTTTCTCGAGTAACTGCGCAAGTTCTTGCTTATCACATTCAGATTTAGATTTAAGCTCATTCGAACCACGAGTGATGGTAGCAATACCTACTCCCAGCATTTGACTAATTTGACGCTGAGACATATCTCCCTTGAGTAACTCTCGAAAAATATTCACCCTAGCAACTAATGACTCTCTCTCATCCGGAGTTAACAACATAGTAAGTAACATCTCATGTTGGTTAGATTCACTGCTGCTTTTGACCAGATCTAAAATCTGTTGCCAATCGGTATACTCAGGTTCGGTTGCCATCTACTTTTACTGCCTTTTTAATACCTGGTTGTTATCTCCGCTTTGTTCAGAAACGCACCATCTTCACCAAGTAGGTCTCGATAATAAGTCTCAAACATCAAGATATTTTGTACGTACCCTCGAGTTTCCTTAAATGGAATCGCTTCAATAAAGGCATAAGCATCAAGCTTACCTTGAGTACGGTTTCTCCAGGTTTTTACTCTATGTGGTCCAGCATTATACGCAGCAAACGCAAAAATTCGATTGTTATCGTATTGCTCCAATAGGCCTTTCAGATAGTGACTACCAATTTCTATGTTCTTACCAACTTCATACAGTTCACTGGTACCTCGATAGCTAAGCTGATACTTACGAGCTGTATATTTAGCCGTAGAGGGCATTATTTGCATAATCCCACGCGCACCAACTGGTGAACGAGCTTCAACGTCCATCGCACTCTCCTGGCGAGCTAGTGACATCAAAGTAATCGGGTCAATGCTATGTTTCTCACCATAGAAGTTAAACCACCAGCGATGAGCAACGGGGAACCTCAACTTTAGGTTATCCCACATTTTAGCTTCAATACTCGCAGTAACTGTTAAGTGGTGCCAACGCTTATAAGAGGCATAAGCCGCAAGCATCTCTTTTTGGCCTTCATCTGCTCTTTTTAGTAACCAACGCCACTCACTTTTCGCGGCTGCAATTTTGTCTCTCTCAACCAGCTCAGCAATACGCACGAGTGAAGAATTAAAAGGCTCGACGCGCTTTTTATCCAAGGATATCGTCGAGACGGGATAGTCTATCGAACGTTGGACCTCTTTCGCGGCAGCCACACTGTAGAAATTCCGTTGGCCAACCAATTTCTCCAATCGCTGCTGACCTGCGACTTTATTACCTGTTTCTATTTCACTGCGACCAAGCCAATACTGCCAACGTAAACTCTCTTGCTTATCGCTTTCGAGTAAACCAATCCAACGCTGCACGCCATTCCAATCGACCTGTTGAATCGCTAGCCTGATACGGCGCTCTAACAATACACTACTTTGCGATGTGGAGATTTTACTGTCGCGCCATGTAGCGAGAGAGTCCGAGTTAGTATTGATAAGGCGAAACGAGATGTAATCAGCCAGTTCTTGAGCCTGAATGTCAGACAACTTTTGGGTTTGGACAACAGATTCAAAAGACTTCTTTGCCTTCTCTACATCTTTACGAGCAAGCTTCCTGACTCCTTGAATCACCTGCTGCTGATAAAACTCAGTAGCTGGATGCTGGCGAGCAAATTCAACCACAGATTCAGGTTTATTAAACAAGGATTTCATATCCTTTGCTTGCCGCTTAGCATTTGATGAATCAACTTGCTTAATCAAATAGTTCATTATTGAACCATTACGCGCTTCAAACGCCAATTGCATACGCTGCAAAATTTGTTCATCGGTCCTCAAGCCTGCGCGATCCCAAGCAGCAAACAAGGGGTCACATGCATCAGAGATGGAGCGTCCAGAATGCCAAAGCTTCTCTGCACCTTTGAAAGCCTGTTCTTTATCTCCGGTTTGATAGAGCGCGTTATAATAATGACATTGATACGTTTCACCACGCGGCTCCACCGTTTGAAACTCAAGCAGTGTGGTCCACGCTTTCTGCCTAGCCAAGCTGTCAATGTACGGCGCACGAATACGGCTAGAAAATGGAAAGGCCTCATGTGACTCAATAAAATCAGTCACTTCTTGCGGAGAGCGTTCACGAATATCGACCAAAAATGCACGATAATCTATATAAGGCGTTAGAGGATAATCAGCAATTTGACTACGCACTTTTTGATAGCTCGCGACATCTTTTTTATCTAAATAGCTTTGTGCTTGGTCATAAACTTCACGTTGTTGTTTAAGATCGAGTGCCAGTGCTGAATTGGCATAACTTGCGCTGCAAACCAAAGATGCTAGAGCCAGCATCGATGAAGGAATGCGATGCAGCGACTTTGAAAGCGTCAGCATCATAAATTCTCTTCCTGTTGAGAATAGTCAATTAGGTTCCTAATTAATGCTTATTGTACGTCTCGCTGTAAAGCACGCAGATGTAAATAATAATAAATTCACACAACTGTGACGTTTACCTTGCTTTATTCGGAAGCTTGTTCAGTAATGCATCAATAACACAGAGTAATTTCACTACTTCACCTTAGAGAAGGTAACAAAGCCACCAATCTTGGTATAAAATAGCCAGTTACGTGAATTGATATTTTAGGAAAGATCGGCAATGGCTGAATACGTATATACCATGTCGCGCGTGAGCAAGATTGTGCCACCAAAGCGACAAATTCTTAAAGACATCTCTCTAAGCTTCTTCCCAGGCGCTAAAATCGGTGTTTTGGGTCTAAACGGTGCAGGTAAATCTACCCTACTACGCATCATGGCGGGTATCGATACTGACATCGATGGTGAAGCTCGTCCACAACCAGGTCTAAACGTAGGTTACCTACCTCAGGAGCCGGTACTGGATGAATCTAAGACTGTTCGTGAAATCGTGGAAGAAGCCGTTTCTGACGTTGCGGGTGCAATGAAGCGTCTTGACGAAGTATACGCAGCATACGCTGAACCAGATGCTGACTTTGACGCTCTTGCGAAAGAACAAGGTGAACTAGAAGCGCTTATCCAAGCGAAAGAAGGTCACAACCTTGAAAACGCACTAGAGCGCGCTGCTGACGCACTCCGTCTTCCAGAATGGGATCAAAAGATCGAGCACCTATCAGGTGGTGAACGTCGCCGTGTCGCAATCTGTCGCCTACTACTTTCGAAGCCAGACATGCTACTTCTAGACGAACCAACCAACCACTTGGATGCAGAATCTGTCGCTTGGCTAGAACGCTTCCTAGTGGATTACACAGGTACCGTTGTAGCAATCACCCACGACCGTTACTTCCTAGACAACGCTGCTGGTTGGATTCTAGAACTTGACCGTGGTGAAGGTATTCCATGGCAGGGTAACTACACATCTTGGCTAGAGCAAAAAGATGCGCGTCTACAACAAGAAGCGTCTCAAGAGAAAGCTCGCCAGAAGACCATCGAGAAAGAACTTGAGTGGGTTCGTCAAAACCCGAAAGGTCGTCAGTCTAAATCTAAAGCGCGTATGGCTCGTTTTGAAGAACTGCAAAGCGGCGATCGTCAGAAGCGTAACGAGACCAACGAACTGTTCATCCCACCAGGTGAGCGCCTAGGTGATAAGGTTATCGAAGTGAATAACCTAACTAAGTCATTTGACGGCCGTGTACTGATTGATGATCTATCATTCAGCATCCCTAAAGGTGCTATCGTAGGTATCATTGGTGCCAACGGTGCGGGTAAATCGACACTATTTAAGATGCTAAGCGGTACAGAGCAACCTGACGCGGGCACAATTGAAATGGGTGACACTGTTAAGCTTGCGTCTGTGGATCAGTTCCGTGATTCAATGGATGACACTAAGACGGTTTACCAAGAAATTTCTGAAGGTGCTGATATCATTAAGATCAACAACTTCGAAATCCCAGCTCGTGCCTACTGTTCACGCTTTAACTTCAAAGGCTCAGACCAACAGAAAGTTATCGGCGAGTTGTCAGGTGGTGAGCGTAACCGTGTACACCTTGCTAAGCTGCTTAAAGCTGGCGGCAACGTACTGCTACTCGATGAACCAACCAACGACCTAGACGTTGAAACGCTACGTGCCCTTGAAGAAGCTCTACTTGAATTCCCTGGCTGTGCAATGGTTATCTCGCACGACCGTTGGTTCCTAGACCGCATCGCGACTCACATCATCGACTACCGTGATGAAGGTCAGGTGAACTTCTACGAAGGTAACTATACTGAATACATGGAGTGGCTGAAGAAGACCTTAGGTCCTGAAGCAGCAGAGCCGCATCGCATCAAATACAAGCGTATTGCTAAGTAATTTTGCTATCTCTGTAGCTAACGCTTGAAATTTGTTCAAAGGCCGCTTAAATTAGCGGCCTTTATTATATAGCTCACAATACGGATAATTAATCCAATTGAGAATGCTTAATAATGCGAACGACTCCGCATAGCTACTATTTTAATTTTGTTACTCTGAGAGTTCGGATTAAGAGAGAATACTATGATAGAACGTCGTCGTTTTTCGCGTATTGTTTATCGCACTCAGGCTGTACTAAGCCAAGGTATGAACGCTATCGATGCATCGATCAGCGATTTATCTTTGCATGGTTTGTTGGTTAGCTGCGAACAATCAGCAATGCTGGATGTAAATGAACAAGTCGATGTAGAATTTTCGCTTCCAGGAAGTGATGTTACGATCCAACTCGTAGGGAATATTGTTGGGGTTAATAACAATATGATTCGTCTGAGTATTGATCATATTGATATTGAGAGTATCGGACATCTGAAGCGTTTAATTGAATTAAATGTAGGTGATGATGAGTTATTGCATCGAGATATCGAGCACTTATCAGACCTAGGTGAATACACCTAACGAAAGCAGTATGTCCAAAAAAATCACCATCTCTATTCCTGCCACTTCTGGAATACAACATTTTCATGTCTCAAGAAAAGCTTCGGTCCTGCTTCTATCCGCTCTTACCGCCAACGTACTCGGCGGTGGCGTTTATGTTTACCAAAATTGGCAAAACCAGCTTTCTGCTCAAGAAAAATATAATCAATTGATTGATAAACTAAGTGAGACAGAAAAAGAAAGGGCAGAACTTGAGCAGCTATACACGGAACAAGTCAACGAAACTCACGCTGTCACTCAAGAGCTAGAAGATAAGAAAAGTGAAATCCATATTTTGGGTAAACGTGTTTTTGATGTTGAATCTGTACTCGGTCTCGCCAATGAAGATACGATCGGTGAACAAAACTTAGAAGATCGCCTAGATGCTGCTGCAGTTGATTCCGCAGTCAGAGCAACCATGTTCCGTATGATACCTAATGATAGCCCAATGCAGTATCAACGCATCTCTTCCTCTTACGGTCGTCGAACTAACCCAATTACGGGTAAACGACATACTCATACTGGTATTGATCTCACCTGTAAGCGAGGAGAGGAAATCTATGCACCTGCTGACGGCGTTGTTGAAACTGTTAGACCGAGTTCAAAAGGATATGGCAACTACCTGACATTAAGACACTCGTTTGGCTTTATGAGCTCCTACGCTCATTTATCACGCTTTAAGGTTCGCAGTGGTCAGTTTGTCAGTAAAGGGGATCTTATTGCGACTTGCGGTAACTCCGGTAATTCAACCGGTCCTCACTTGCACTATGAAGTACGCTTTTTAGGTCGAACCCTAAATCCACAATATACGATGGATTGGACTCCGGAAAACTTTAACTACCTTTTTGAAAAAGAGAAGAATGTGAAGTGGGCGCCTTTAGTTCAATTGATTGATAATACAGTTAGACTGCAAGTGAACCTCACTAATAAACCTTACCAAGACAGTTCAGTGAGCACAGTGAAGAACGAACCGGAACAAGTCGCTGAAAATCTCACTGTTCAATAAACGCGATTCCTAAAAAAGAGCGACTATCTAGTCGCTCTTTTCCATTCACCCTCGATGAATTGAATCATTGGCTTGTTTGAGTAGGTTTTGACTTTCATGCATAAATTGCTGTGAGTAATCACCAAACCAATCACTCACTTTATTAAAGCTATCCACAAACGCTTGTTTATCTTTGCCATCAAGCACTTGTAGTGCCTCTCCAAAACACTGATGGAATCGCTTAATCATCGCGATATTGTCATCTGATGAAAGGATAATATCTCCGTAAAGATTTGGATCCTGCCCAAACAGTCGCCCTACCATCGCGAGTTCAAGACGGTAAATCGGAGAGCTTAGCTGCAATAGCTTATCGATACTTGGGTTTTCACGACTAAGGTGTAGGCCGTAAGCAAAAGACGTGAAGTGACGCAAAGCCTGAATAAGAGTCATACCATGGTCATGTTCACTCGCTTCAATCTGGCATAAGCTTGCTCCCCAAATAGAGAACTGCTTCAGTAGCCACTGGTAATGCTCTTCTCCGCGCCCATCACAGTACACGATTACCTGTTTCGCTAAACTTGGCACGTCCGGACCAAACATTGGGTGCAAACCAACCACAGGGCCTTGATGTACATTCATCATCGCTTGTAGCGGTTTAGACTTAATCGACGTTAAATCACACAAGATACAGTCTTTTGGCAGATTACCTAGCTTCTCAATGACACCTTCTGTTAGATGGATAGGAACTGTCACCACCACCATACCAGCATTTTCTAGTAACTCATCGGCATGATCCCAATCTTTACTGCCCAACACTTTCACATCGTAGCCAGACAAGCTAAACATCCGGCCAAACAAACCACCAAGTTGGCCGTTACCGCCGACAATCACAACGGAACGCAAATCAGGGTTTAAACATTTAAAGCCGGAATCTTTCTCACTCGCGTAAGATTCCCTCATGGTACGGCGAAGGATGTCTTCAATAAGCTGAGGTGGCACTCCTTTCTTTTCCGCTTCTTCTCTGCGCGAGGCAAGCATAGCTGCTTCTCTGTCCGGAGCATAAATAGGTAAGCCATGTTCACTCTTAACTTCACCGACTTTTTCAACTAGCGATAAACGCTGAGCCAACAAATCTAAAATTTGCTTATCTACTGCGTCAATTTGATCTCGCAACTCGTTCAGTTCAACAGCCATTCACTTTCCTTATTTCTTATCGGCGATGATTACTTCAGACGATCTTCTAAAAACGGCACAAGCTCTTTATGTGCATGACGTAATAGTGCCTCAGTTGTATCCCAATTGATACACGCATCGGTAATAGAAACGCCATATTGCATTTCACTTAACGGAATATCTGATGACTGGTTACCCTCGTTAATATGGCTTTCGATCATAAGACCGATAATTGACTTGTTACCTTCACGAATTTGGTGGATCACATCTTCCGCGACTAGGGGTTGGCGACGGAAATCTTTGCGTGAGTTTGCGTGGCTACAATCGACCATTAGTGATGCATCTAGGCCATGTTTCGCCATATCTTGCTCACACTCAGTGACCGATACCGAATCGTAGTTGGTCTGCTTACCACCACGTAAAATCACATGACCATTAGGGTTACCTTGAGTCGTTAGAAGCGCTACCTGGCCTTCCCGGTTTATACCCATGAAACGATGACTTGAAGAAGCCGCTTGCATCGCGTTGATCGCTGTTGCTAGGTTGCCATCAGTACCATTCTTAAATCCGATAGGCATAGAAAGACCACTAGCCATTTCACGGTGAGTTTGCGATTCCGTTGTACGTGCACCGATCGCAGCCCAGCTAAATGTATCAGCTAAGTACTGAGGGCTGATTGGATCAAGCGCTTCAGTCGCAAGTGGAATCTCCATCTCTGCAAGATCCACTAGAAGCTCTCGTCCAACATGGAGTCCGTGCTCAATATCAAATGAGCCATCGAGGTGTGGGTCATTGATTAAGCCTTTCCATCCAACGGTTGTACGTGGCTTTTCAAAGTAAACTCGCATAACAATATACAGCTGATCATTTAACTCGGCAGAAAGAGCTCTAAGACGACGCGCATACTCCTTTGCCGCGTCAATGTCATGTATAGAGCAAGGGCCACACACAACAAGCAACCGATGGTCTTTCTTATGAATAATATCAGCAACGGTCTGACGTGACTCTTGAATCACTCGACGAGCATTCTCACTAAGTGGGATTTTTGCTTTTAGCTCTTCTGGAGTAATAAGAACCTGTTCATCACTGATATTGATATTGCTGAGTTCACTTTTCTGCATAACTACCGACCTGTATATTTATATTTACACTCAATTATCCTTTCATATTGAGTGAGGATTAACGACACAATAACAGGCTAAATCTAGATTTCAACCGTAAACTTTAAAAAACACGCATGTAAAAATAAATTTACACAAGTATAAAACCAAGGTTTAAGAGAAAAGTGAAGGGTAAAGCATACTTTCCATAAGGAAAGTTAACTAGAATAGACTAAAACCACCGACTGAAAAAGTTATGGATCTGATACTTTCTCTATTGCAACAAATGTGCGTTTATTTGGTGCTCGCTTACATGCTGAGCAAGACGCCTCTCTTCCTTCCCCTGTTTACTATCTCTCATCGTTTTACGCATAAGATCAGTGTCTACATCCTTTTCTCACTATTCTGCGTAATGGGGACCTACTTCGGATTACAGATTAACGATGCCATTGCTAACACTCGGGCAATCGGAGCCGTCATGGGAGGTCTATTTGGTGGTCCTATTGTCGGTTTCTTGGTGGGTTTAACAGGTGGTATTCATCGCTACACTTTAGGCGGCTTCACCGACTTAGCGTGTACCATATCAACCACCGCTGAAGGACTGATTGGCGGGTTACTGCACACCTACTTTGTCCGCAAAGGCAAAAGCGACCAATTATTTAATCCAAGCGTCGTGTTTTCTGTCACCTTGGTCGCTGAGATTGTTCAGATGCTGATCATTTTGATTGTTGCTAAACCCTTTATCCAAGCCTATGACTTGGTTTCAGCGATTGCAGCTCCGATGATCATTGCCAACTCCGTCGGTGCAGCGCTGTTCATGAGTATCCTGCTCGATCGTAAAACCATTTTTGAAGAGTACTCAGCAACCTTTTCACGCCGGGCATTGAATATCGCAGAACGTTCAGTCGGGATATTAGCTTCTGGCTTTAATAGCCAAAATGCAGAAAAAATAGCTCGCATCATCTATGAAGAAACTAACGTTGGAGCCGTGTCTATAACAGATGATAGTAAGATCCTTGCATTTGTTGGTATTGGCGATGATCATCATAAACCAGAGACCCCAATCTCATCTCAAAGCACTTGGGATGCCATTAAGAAAAACGACATCATCTACTTAGATGGCAAGGAAAAACCTTACCAATGCTCACTCAACCCCGACTGTAAACTAGGGTCCGCACTGATCATTCCTCTTCGAGCGGGCGATAAAGTCATTGGTACAATTAAACTCTATGAACCAAAACGTAAGCTCTTCTCAACAATCAATATGTCAATGGCCGAAGGGATAGCCCAATTGCTTTCGAGCCAAATTTTATTTGGAGATTACCAACAAAAACGCACCTTGTTGGCTCAAGCAGAAATCAAACTGCTCCACGCACAAGTTAACCCACACTTTTTATTCAATGCGTTAAATACAATCAGTGCTGTTGTTAAACGAGATCCCAACAAAGCTCGCGAGCTTATTCAGCACTTGTCGCAGTTTTTCCGTAGCAACTTAAAACAAGATATTGAAACAGTCACCCTCAAAGAAGAGCTTGCCCATGTAAATGCGTATCTAACCATTGAGAAAGCACGCTTTACCGACCGTCTAGAAGTAGAGTTCGACATTGACGAGTCCATTCTAAAGCGTAAACTGCCGACCTTTACTCTGCAGCCTCTGGTAGAAAATGCGATTAAGCATGGTATTTCTCATTTACTTGAAGGTGGCCAAATAAAGGTTTACAGCCAGCACTTAAATAACGGTATTAAAATCACCGTGGAAGATAACGCTGGCAGCTATCAAGCACCGCAAGAAGGTCACTCTGGTTTGGGAATGCAAATTGTTGATAAACGTCTGACCAATAAATTTGGCCGTGCGGCAGCTCTCAGAATTGATGTTGAGCCAAACCAATCCACCCGAATGAGCTTTATCATTCCTGATGAGAACACGTATTAAGGTACCCACATGTTGTCAGCATTAGTCATTGATGACGAACTGTTTGCTCGTGAAGAGTTAACAGACCTCTTGGAAGAGACTGGAGAAATAGAAGTCGTAGGACAAGCAAGTAACGCGATTGAAGGTTTAAAGAAAATAAACCAGCTCAAGCCTGAGGTGGTGTTCCTCGATATACAAATGCCTCAGGTCAGCGGTATTGAGCTGCTCGGCATGCTTGATCCCGAGACCATGCCGAAGGTTGTTTTTGTTACCGCTTATGACGAGTTTGCGATTCAAGCATTCGAAGACAATGCATTTGACTATTTGCTCAAGCCTGTCGATACCCAGCGCTTGCAGAAGACGGTCCAGCGCCTTCTTAGATCACAACATAATACTCAGGAGCAAATTGCCGCAGTTGCTCCACAGTGTTTAGACCAAATACCGTGTATCGGCTTGAATCGAATCGTTATTATTGCAACAAAAGATGTTGAGTTCGCTTACAGCGATATAAGTGGCGTTCATGTTCAAACAGCAGAACAAAAAGCAACGTCTCAGCTAACACTCAAAGTCTTGGAGGAAAAAACCTGTTTGGTTCGCTGCCATCGACAGTTTTTAATCAATGTTCAGGCCATCAAAGAGATCAAATTATTGGAAAATGGGTTAGCCGAGATCATTACCACCAGCGATCACCCATTACCGGTAAGCCGTAGATACCTTAAAAGCCTCAAAGAGCTCTTAGGCTTCCACTAAACTCGTTGCCTTATTTGATAAAAAAACAGCCACTCAATTGTGGCTATTTTTTTATGCATCCGTGATACGCTTCATCGCTTCAGAGGCTTGCTTCCATTCGTCACTGGATTGAAGTTGCGACAGAGAGAAGCTCTGCTGCTTAATAAGTGCCTCAGCTCCTGGAGTTTCCATAATTGGCAAATTATCCAGTACCTCAACCTGAGCATCACGCTTGTTACAAACCAAAATCATATCGCAACCTGCGACCATTGCCTGATGTGCTCTTTCCGCAGGGCCTCCCATTACCGCAGCGCCCTCCATTGTGAGATCGTCCGAAAACACAATCCCTTTAAAGCCAAGCTGTTCACGCAGGACCTGTTGAAGCCAATACGCCGAACCGCTTGCTGGTTGATCATCGTAATGCGGATAAACAACGTGGGCTGGCATCATAGCATCCAAAATTCCGCTCTCAATTTGCGACTTAAACACCTGCATATCCAGTTGGAAAATCGTGTCGCGCTGGTCATAAGGCGTTTCGAGGTGTGAATCAGCAATCACACCACCGTGTCCCGGAAAATGCTTACCCGTTGTGGCCATGCCTACCGCTTTCATCCCTCGCATATACGCAGTGCTATGTCGAATGATAGTGTCAATGTCATCGCCAAACGCTCGATTACCAATCGCTTTACATTGATGGCCCTTATCAAGCACGGGAGCAAAACTGAGATCAATATCATGAGCAATCAATTCTGCAGCCATTAGCCATCCCGCTTGCTGGGCCAACACCTCTCCTTCTGCCTGCTTAGCAAACTCTTGTGCGGCAGGAATTATGGAAAAACCCTCACGAAAGCGCTGTACACGTCCACCCTCTTGATCAACTCCAATCAAAATAGGACGTTTCGCAGCTTGGCGAATCGCTTTGTTCAACGCTAATAATTGCTGACTATCATGATAGTTGCGTGAAAAAAGGATAACCCCACCAACGGTTGGGTGTTCAAGTATCTCTTTATCTTCTGCGGATAGCTCACAGCCTTCCACATCCAGCCATAATGGTCCCATAATTGCTCCAGCCAAACTTATTTTTCGCTATGCTGCCGAGAGTATTAGGATTATTCTCTGTTTACAATGGATTCTCTGTCAGGCGTAGTAAAATTTGAGTATGACGACAAAAGAGCTATATATCGGCGTGATGTCAGGCACCAGTTTAGATGGTGTCGATACGGTTATCGTAGAGATGGATTCTGGACAGCCTAGGTTAGTCGCCTCGAATGATTACCCTTTTCCCGAGCAATTAAGGCAGAGAGTCTTAAATATATGTACAGGACAAACGACCAACTTAGTTGAAATTGGACAGCTCGATCATGAGCTAGGCACCCTCTACGCTGACGCAATTCAAACCTTACTCGCTAAAACCGCCTACAAGCCAGAACAAATCTGTGCCATTGGTAATCACGGTCAGACTGTCTTCCACCAGCCAACGGGCGCTCACCCTTTTACTATGCAATTGGGAGATGCCAATATCATTGCGGCGCGTACAGGTATCACAACCATTGCGGATTTTAGACGTAAAGATATGGCTTTAGGTGGTCAAGGCGCGCCACTGGTACCCGCTTTTCATCAAGCAATCTTTCAACCTCAAGATTCCAGCATTGTTGTATTGAACATTGGTGGCATTGCCAATATCTCGGTACTCCAACCAAAGAAGAATGTCTTAGGCTATGACACTGGCCCTGGCAATATGTTGATGGACGCTTGGTGTCTAGAGCAATTAGGGACGCCATTTGATCGTGACGCACAACTCGCTTCATCAGGCAGTATTGATCAGGCACTACTTTATGATCTACTGAGTGCGCCCTACTTTGCTCTTCCGGCCCCTAAGAGTACTGGGAGAGAGCTATTTAATCTTGAGTGGCTAAAACATTACCTCAACGATCGCGCGTTAAGCACTGAAGATGTCCAACGAACCCTGTGTGAGTTCTCTGCTCTCACCATCACTCAGCAAGTGGAACGTTATAAATTGGGGCCAAAACCTGAACTGCTTGTTTGCGGAGGAGGAGCGCGCAATCCTCTACTGATGAAACGTTTGGCGGAACTGTTACCAAGCTGGACTGTATCATCTACGCACAGTCGTAATGTCGATAGCGACAATATGGAAGCGATGGCCTTTGCTTGGCTTGCCTATCGCCGTATACATAATTTGCCAAGCAACCTTCCCGAAGTCACCGGAGCCTCGAAAACCGTTTCTCTCGGTGTGATGTACTTTGCTGATAATTAGGAAATAGCATGACTAATGACGCACTGATCGCCGCCCTTTCTCACCTGGTTTCAGAAGGGCGCAACCCAGAAACGATGGATATAGATCTGCTTCCATCCTTAGAAATTGTTCAAAGAATCAATCAACAAGATCAACTGGTACCACTGGCCGTCGAAAAAGTGCTACCTGAGATCGCTCGAGCAGTAGATAAAATTACTCAAGCCTTCAAATTAGGTGGCCGTCTGATATACATGGGGGCAGGTACAAGTGGACGATTAGGTGTGTTAGATGCTTCGGAATGTCCGCCAACCTTTGGCGTGTCAGATCAGATGGTCATTGGCCTCATCGCTGGCGGCCCTGAAGCAATTTTAAAAGCCAAAGAAGGCGCCGAAGACTCCTTAACTCTTGGAATAGATGATCTAAAAACCATCAATTTTAGTCGGAAAGATGTTTTAGTCGGAATCGCAGCCAGTGGTCGAACACCTTATGTTATCGGTGCTCTAGAGTATGCCAATGACATAGGGGCAACGACTGTAGCACTGTCATGCAACCCTGATTCGCCAATTGCAGATATCGCTGAAATCGCGATTAGCCCAGTTGTAGGCCCTGAAGCGCTAACTGGATCCACTCGACTAAAATCAGGCACAGCACAGAAGCTAGTGTTAAACATGCTCACTACCGCGAGTATGATTCGCCTAGGTAAAAGCTACCAGAACCTAATGGTTGATGTGAAAGCAACCAATAAAAAGTTAGTCGCGCGTGCAGCTCGAATTGTCATGCAAGCCACCGACTGCGATAAAGACCAAGCAACTAATACACTTGAGCAAACCGATTATGATGTGAAGCTAGCGATCTTAATGATTTTGACCGACATGGATATTACCTCTGCTCGTCAACAGTTACATCATCAAGATGGGTTCTTACGTAAAGCGGTGCAACATCACCATAAATCATAATCTCTGAGTGAGGGGGAGGGGCTGCACCTCCCTTACGTCTAGTTACTGATTGTATTCATTCCAGCCTCGTTGCCACTCCATGCGGAACTTTTGCCCATACTGAGTTCCTTCACAAACTCCCTCATAGTATTGCCCCGACAAACCAATTTGATAGGCAAAGTTGGGATTACAATACTCATCTACACCTTCTAAATACCCCTGCTCATATTCACCATATTTGGCTGAGCCAAGGCGAGAGAGATTCTTCACGGAACGTTGAGTGTGACCTGCCACACCATCTTGATAACCTATTTGATACCAGTTGCCTTCCTTAGCTAACTCTTCTGGCGATGATGAACAAGCCATCAATAGCAACGCGAATAAGCCAATTATCACTTTTCTCATTGTTTTTTCTTCACTTTTAATCCACTTATTTAACTAAACCACTAAATTCCTGGAATTACCACTCGCTGTTGCGAAAAACCGTTAAAGTGGAATCCAAACCACTCAATTCATGATACGACCACTCACTGCATCATCGAATGTTTCTTCCCTGATGACCGCGTAGTATGCATGGTGAGCTTAAATACTAAGGAACAAGTGTTATGTTGTGGTTTTTAACCTGTGTTGCGGCCTTAATCGGTGGCTACTTTATTTACGGTGCTTTCGTTGAGAAAGTATTTGGTATCAACGAAAAACGTCAAACCCCTGCCCATACTAAAACAGATGGTGTTGACTATGTGCCAATGTCGACCAAGAAGGTTTACTTGGTACAACTGCTAAACATCGCGGGTGTTGGCCCAATCTTTGGCCCAATCATGGGGGCACTGTATGGTCCAGCAGCCATGCTTTGGATCGTCATCGGTTGTATCTTCGCTGGTGCAGTACATGACTACTTCTCAGGTATGCTATCTGTGCGTAACGGTGGTGCTTCTGTTCCAACCATCACTGGTCGCTACCTAGGCAATGGCGCAAAACACTTTATGAACATCTTTGCTATTGTCTTGCTGCTCCTTGTTGGTGTGGTTTTCGTTTCGGCTCCGGCAGGCATGATCACCAACTTAATCAACGATCAAACCAGCTTAAACGTTAGCATGACGACCATGGTCATCGCCATCTTCGCTTACTACATCATCGCAACAATAGTCCCTGTCGACAAAATCATTGGTCGCTTCTACCCGCTATTCGGCGCACTCTTAATCTTCATGTCTGTCGGTCTAATGACAGCAGTTGCTTTCTCTAGTGAGCATACTGTGATGGGTGATTTCCAAGTGAGCGACATGTTCACAAACCTTAACCCGAATGACATGCCTCTATGGCCAGCCCTGTTCATCACCATCGCTTGTGGCGCTATTTCTGGCTTCCACGCAACACAGTCTCCTCTGATGGCTCGTTGTATGGAAAATGAAAAGAATGGCCGCTTCGTCTTCTACGGTGCAATGATCGGTGAAGGTGTGATTGCCCTTATTTGGTGTGCCATTGCTCTATCTTTCTTTGGCAACCTGGATGTACTTTCTGAGGCAGTGAAGAATGGCGGCCCGGGTAATGTGGTCTATAGCGCTTCGTTCGGTCTACTCGGTGTATTCGGAGGTGTAATTGCCTTCCTAGGTGTGGTTATTCTTCCTATCACATCTGGTGACACCGCATTCCGTTCAAGCCGTCTAATTCTTGCTGAGTACTTCAACGTAGATCAAAAAGCACTGCGTAACCGACTAATGATGGCTGTTCCACTGTTCGTTATTGGTGGCATCTTAACTCAGGTCGATTTCGGTATCATTTGGCGCTACTTCGGTTTCGCTAACCAATCAACAGCGGTAATGATGCTTTGGACAGCTTCTGCTTACCTACTCCGTCACAACAAGATGCACTGGATTACGACTATCCCTGCCATGTTTATGACGACTGTATGTGCTACGTTCATCCTAAACAACAGCACACTAGGCTTTGGTCTGCCAATTCAAGTATCGACAGTCTCTGGCATTCTGTTCGCGCTAGCTATTACAGCTTACGTAATTAAAACGTCGAAGGGTAAAGGTGAAACAGAGCTCGCAGATGAAGATAAACCACAAGCAGTAACAGAAACTGCGTAAACTAATTACACTTCGCTTGCTAACTTTAAAGGCTCCTTCGGGAGCCTTTTCTTTTACCCCAAAAGCAAAAAAGCCAGCGATTGTGCTGGCTTTTTATCAAACATAGTTTAATCGACTTGCTTAATTTGCAACTCTTTAGGTACTTCAAAGAACATGTTCTCTTCACGACCTTGGATTTCTTCAACCGAACGAGTACCTACAAGCTCTTTGATACGCTCTAAGATTTTGTTTACTAGCTCTTCTGGTGCAGATGCACCAGCAGTTACACCAACTTTGACCTTATCTTCAAACCATTCTGGTTTAATATCTTCAGGGCTGTCAGTCAAGTAACCCGGAGTACCAAGCTTTTCAGCCAACTCTTTCAAGCGTGTTGAATTCGATGAGTTTTTCGAGCCGACAACAATCACAACATCAACATCTGTCGCCATTTCACGCACGGCATCTTGACGGTTTTGCGTCGCGTAACAGATATCGTCTTTACGCGGCCCCTGAATGTCGGGAAATACACGGCGTAGTTCTTCAATAACATCAGCCGTTTCATCCACAGATAGCGTTGTTTGGCTGACATAATGAAGATTACTCGGATCTTTCACTTTGTCTTTCAGCCCTACGACATCTGCTGGTGTTTCAACAAGATACATGCCACCTTGATCACTTGCATACTGCCCCATGGTACCTTCGACTTCTGGGTGACCAGCATGGCCGATCAATACAACTTCCATATGCTTACGACTCGCACGAGCGACTTCCATATGAACTTTAGTCACGAGAGGACAAGTTGCGTCAAAGACGGTTAAATCACGTTCTTTCGCTTCTTTACGTACAGCTTGAGATACACCATGAGCAGAAAAAATGACAATGTTATCGTCTGGCACTTCGTGCAGTTCTTCAACAAAGATTGCCCCACGTTGTTTGAGTCCCTCGACAACGAAGCGGTTATGCACGACTTCATGGCGTACATAAATCGGTGGCTGATACATTTCTAATGCACGCTCAACGATACTGATCGCTCGATCAACACCGGCACAAAAACCACGTGGGTTTGCTAAAAGAATTTTCATTTCATTGCTCATGATGTTTATATTTTCGCTCTGGCTGGCTATTCTACTGACAAAATCTCTACTTCAAAAGTCACATCTTGCCCTGCAAGAGGGTGGTTGAAATCAACCGTCACCGAGTCTCCCGCTATTTCTGTAATGATTCCAGGGATTTCCATACCATCACGACCAGAAAAAGCCATAATCGTACCGACTTCCACTTCCGCATCACCAACAAACTTTGCACGATCCATATAATGAATATTGTCCGGGTTCGGCATACCAAACGCGTCTTGAGCTTTTAGCTCGATCGATGCCTTATCTCCGGTGCTTAGTCCAAGCAGACATTTTTCAAAGTTGTCACTAAGGCTTCCATCACCAATCACTAACTTGGCAGGCTTACCCATGCTATGAGTGCTGTCTGCGACTGAACCATCTGTCATTTTTATTGTAAAGTGCAGCGTTACTGCAGAATCTTGGGCAATTGTCGTCACGTTACTGCTTCCTTGAAGTTGTTGTTATTTTTCAGTGCCGATTGAACTGCGCACCGATTAGCGCTTCAACATAAAGAAAAGCGCCGCCTGAATCAACAGACAGCGCTTAGGGTTATTCAATTTATCACGAATTATGCTTTGGCTTCTTCTTTCTTGCGAAAGCCATCTAAGATAATCATCGCCGCACCAATACAGATAGTCGTATCCGCTAAGTTGAATGCAGGCCAATGGTAGTCACCCCAGAAGAAATCTAGATAATCGACCACAAAGCCGTGCACAACACGGTCAAAGACATTACCGACTGCACCACCAATGATCATCGCATAAGCGATATTATTCCATTTCTCTTTTGCAGGCAGTTTACTCATCCAGTAAGTCAACATACCTGTTACCACAAAAGCGATACCGGTAAACAACCAACGTTGCCAGCCAGCCTGATCACTGAGAAAGCTAAATGCTGCGCCATAGTTGTGGACGTACAATAGATTAAAGAAAGGCAATACTTCAATACGGTTTGCCCAGCCATACCCCATGTTATCCATCACAAACAGCTTAATACCAATATCAGCTAAGAAGATAACCACAGCGAGCCAAAGCCAACGCACACCTGATTGTTTTAATGCAATGTTTGACATTTTGAATCCTAAAAATAACCCCAGTAGATACTGGGGCTATGAATTTTCAATAAAGTTCCGAGAACTCTTGCTCTAAATTATTGGTGCTGTAGCAAGGCGACAAACTTACGAGACTCCTGAGCATAGTTTTCCTATGTGATGGAGTTGGTCCGGCATTCCGGAGTAAGTTCAGTCAACACAGCTACAGTGCCAAGAATGACGAGCAATTATGCGAACTTGCGAACTTCACCTTCACCATCAACGTTCGACACACAGCGACCACAAATTTTCTCATGACCTTCGATTGTGCCTACGTCTGGAGTGTGGTGCCAACAACGGTCACACTTCTCTGCTTCTGTTGCTTTCACTTCAACAAACAAGCCTTCAATGTCCGTTGCGTGCGCTGTGTCAGACTTCTCACTTAGAGGCTTAACAACAGCGGCTGAAGTTAGCAGAGCAAAACGTAGTTCGTCTTCTAGCTTGCTTAGTTTTGCCACTAGAACGTCGTCAGCGTAAAGCGTCACTTCTGCTTGTAGTGAACCACCGATTGTCTTGTCTTTACGAGCATCTTCTAGCAGCTTGTTTACGCCGCCACGAACTGCCTGGATTTCAGCCCAGAACTCATTGTTTAACTCTTCACCTTCAGCAAGACCGAACAGGCCGTCGAACCACTCACCAGTGAAGACAAACTTATCGCGCTCACCCGGCATCTCATTCCAGATTTCATCTGCAGTGAATGACATGATAGGTGCCATCCAACGAACTAGCGCTTCTACGATGTAGTAAAGCGCAGTTTGACAGCTACGTTGCGCGTGGCCGCCACGTTTCGCTGTGTACTGACGGTCTTTGATGACATCTAGGTAGAACGAGCCCATTTCGATAGAACAGAACTGCATTAGACGCTGAGTTACGGCGTGAGTGTTGTACTCACCGTAAGCCTTAACAATCTCTTCTTGCGCAGCTAGTGCACGACCAACAGCCCAACGATCCAGTGCTACCATTTCCTCTGCAGGAACGATGTCTGTTGCTGGATTGAAGCCGCTAAGGTTCG
>NZ_CFHWOM010000042.1:0-31429 GCF_984391705.1 Vibrio sp.
TCCCGTCCACTCCGCCACTTCTTTGAAAGCCCTGCTAGAAATAGCAGGGCTTTTTTACTTTTGGACTATTGTGTTCGCCCTTCGGTCGAAAGAGTCCCGCTGGAATGCTAGCCCAGCCACTCCGCCACTTCTTAGAAAGCCTAGTCTTACGACTAGGCTTTTGTCGTTTCTAGGGTTAGCAAAATTCTGCTTCTTATAGGCGTCTCTTCAAACTAATGCTCAGATCTTGAGTGTTTACTCATCCCTATTTCTCAGGCTTGAGTTTGATCCCTAATTACTATGTTGATGGCCTATGGTTTCACAGGGTATCTTTATCAATAGAGTCTTATATAGGCTCAGATTGGGCAGCTTCCTGGCTCAACAGAAAGAACCCTGCTTGAGGCTGGATTCGTTTGTAATGGTGAGATATACGCTTTATGTAACAGCTATAACTACGGGGTATTAACCTTTTTCACATATGCGAAGATATCTTTCACGTCATCTTCCGTTAGTACCGACTTCCAGGCAGGCATGCCTTCATTTCCATTCAGTACCGTATCGATCAACTCTGCCTCACTCTCAAACCATGAATTGAGGCTATCGTTTATGTTAGATGGCTTTTCTGAAAGAGCTTTTCCTGCAATACCGTCACCATGCCCTTTCTCACCATGGCAAGACATACATAGCATCATATAGTTGGCTTCGCCTTTTTCTAGGTTAGTAGTGTTTGCTTGGGCGAAAGATATTATAGAAAGCGAGATAATAGGGATAAGAGCTAGCTTTTTCATAAGATTAAGTCTCAGTAGCAGTAGATGACTTAATGATATGGCGTACACTATTAATGATAGATGAACAGAATTGTTAGATATAAAAAAGCCACCTATGATGAGGTGGCTTTCGTTTAAGTAGTGGGTTTAAGCTGCCGGCTGCTTAACTAAAGTGAGGGCTTTCTTAGATACTTCATGAGCCGCTTTGGTTAAGTTCTGTTTCTCTAATGAATCAGATAGGTAACCGTAATCTGAAACGTTAGAACGCACAGACAATGCCTTTTCAAAGTGGGCTTGAGCCTCAGACCACTTTTCTTCACGCAGGTAGAATTGTGCAATAGCACTGTTGGCCTCTGCATTATTGCCATCTTTTCGCAGTACACTTTCTAAGAAGGTTACAACTGGATGGTTGTCCGAGAGTTTCAACTCAGGTAGCAGAGAGTACAGTGTTGAGTTAGGGTGCTTTTTCAGCGTCTCTTTGATTAATGTAAAGGCTTCATTATCTGCTTGTCTGGAGATTAACTGCTTAGCAAAACATTCAATCAGATGGTTATCAGATTTCACTTTTCGCGGTAATCCATTCCAGTGTGCAACCAAACCTTCGCTGCCTTTTTGCGAAGCAATTTCCTGTAGCAAACCACATTGAGCACGTTGAATCAGTGGCTCTTGATCTTCTTTAGACACAATATTGTGTTTAATAAGTTTAGGGAGCAGATCTAATAATGGTTGCCATAGTTTAAGTTCCACATAGACTTGTTTTAATAGGTTTAAAACCACCGCGTTATTTGGATAGCTTCCTTTCAATGTAGACAGCGTATCGAAGGCAGCAGAGTAGTTTGCTTCTCTGATTTGCTGCCTAGCACGAGTTAATTCGACTGCTAGTTGCGCATTTTCTTGTTGGGAAGCAAGCTCTAGATAACGATCACGCTTTTCAGTTTCACCCAGGCCTTGTGCAGCTTCGGACGCAACTAGATAACACAATAGTGGCATGTCGTGGTGATTCGCCCAACGGGTAACTTTCTTTTCTGCCTGCTTGAAATCGCCTTCTAAGAGTTTGATGATTCCTTCGTTAGTGTAACGACGAGAGCGACGCATCTTACGAACGCTGAAGTAATTCCATGTTGCAGAGCTTGCATAGAGTGCTTTTTTAATAAAAAACTCTAACGCGAATAGAGCTGCTAGCGCAGCGATGACAAATATGACGAGAGTCGTCACACTCATCTCAATGGTTTTGTTCGCAATCGAGATCAGCACATAACCTTGCTGGCCTGCGTATTGAGTGCCGGCAAACAGGCCAGCTCCCAATACAACGAAGAGAAAAATGATACGGAACATTATTTTTCCTCCGTGATTAGGGTAGTTACCTCACGGCGGAGGCGGTCACGAATAACATCAGAAAGCTGTTGCTGAGTTTCCAGCTTAACCGGATATTCCACTTGGACATTTTGTTTGCTCAAGCTTTCTAGAGCTTTGTTAAACTCGATGACGTTATTTGCCTCTTGATTAAAGAATGCACTAGACCATTTATCTGCAGTTGTTAAAGCGGTTGAGTAGATCTCTTGTTGCTCAACGTATACGGCTTTAATCGCTGTTTCTAATTTCGCTTTGATGTTCTCTTTTAGGTAGAAGTGCTGCTGAGGTGAAAGTAGCGGAATGACGTTACCATCACGAGTGCGGAAAGTAATGAAGTTCTCTGAAAAGTCTTTCAGTGATGTCATGAGATTATCTTGCCAATCGTAGATATCTTCAGAAACTTTGCGCTGCTCTACTTGCTGAGCTTCTGGCAGTAGTGCATTGGCTAGAGGCAGCTTATCAACTTGTTGCTGTAGAGAGGTTAAGCGTAAAACTAGGCCCTCACGATCAATTAATGGAACTGTTTTTAACTTAGTAATGTCATTGGCCATTGCTTTGCGTAGAGGTACTAAGCTTGGATCGTTAAGTGCTGCAATTCGTTGGTCCGCACTCTCCATCAGTTTTGTTGCACTGACTGCATCGTGCTCAAGAAAGAGCTTTCGTCCTGCTAGCTTTACTAAATAATCGGCTTCAGCCAGTAGCCAGTCATTTGGCCTGCGACCTTTTACGTCAGCGATAGCAAGTTGTAGGCTTTCGATGCTTTTCTGTTGTTGTTCTAGAACCGTTTCAGCGCGATGAGTAATTTCGGTCGCTTTGTCGATAGCGGCTTTTTTTGTTGCGTTGAGATCTTGTTCAACGGATGTTTGGGTTTGCGCCAGTTGAGTTTGCAGAGCGTTAATTTGTGCTTGGTATTGGGCGTTTTGTTGCTGCATTTGGAAGGTTAAACCACCGCCAAATAACAGGGAGAGGATAATGGCAACAGTACCCAATTTAACGCCGCGCTTACCTTGCTTCTCTTCAAATACAGGTTGCTCGGTGTTAGGTTCGGAGTGTTGAGACGTGCTCTCTTGTTTGACTGTAGAGGATGAATCTGTAGTGTCGGCTTGTTCCTTTTGACCTACTTCCTCATTAGTCGAGTTATTTTCTTTCTCAGGTTCAATGTGATCGTTTTTATTTTTGCTTGTCATTGTTTATTGTCCTGTTGCTGTTGACTGGAGAGTAGCCAACAAGTCTTTATTTGAAGCACTATAGGTATTGATAACCTTTTCGAATCCTAACTTCAGTGCTTCTTGTACAATCCGTTTACTGGGCACATAGAGCTGCAGTGTTTTGAGCCACACCATGTCGGAAGCCGAAAGTTGAGCAACAAAATACTCCAGCTGACCTGAACTGGTGATGACTAACTGTGTAATTTGTTTATCTTGCCAGATTGGAACCAGTAAATCTGAGCGGAAAGCTATGTTTTCTCGCTTATAAGTTTCAACGTATTCTACCGTGGCACCACGAGTGATGAGTGTGTCATATATGAGCTCGCGTCCACCATTGCCTCGTAGAATCACGATTTTTTTATCTTTAACTCTGGTTAGCGTATCCAGTTGCAGCAAGTGTTCACTGTCGCCAATCTCTGGGTAGTGTACTTTTTGTTGGGTGACTTTGCTTAAAACATGTGCAGTTTTTTGACCAACGGCATGGTAAGTGACGCGATCTGGCCACACTTGGTTCTGATATTGAAGGAATTGCTGGCTGTAGTTAACCGCGTGTTGGCTAACGGCGATGACTATTTCGCAATCAGCTAAGTGCTTATGTAAAGTAGAAAGTTCACTACCTGGCTGGATAGTAATGAGAGGGTGATGCAGGGCATTGATCCCTGCATCGTTAAGCTGTTGGCATAAGGCGTGGCCCTGCTCACCAGGTCGGGTGACCAAAACTGCCATATCGATTACTCGTGATCAGCGTAGAGCTTGGTTAGAATTTCACGAGCACCTTTATCTAGCAGCTGGTTAGCAAGAGTTACCCCTAGGGCTTCCGCTTCTGCTCGTGGGCCTTTGATTTCACCACGAACTATCTCAGAGCCATCTGGCTCGCCAACTAATGCTCGTAGCCAAATCTCATCGCCATCCAGTAATGCGTAGCTGCCAATAGGAACCTGACATCCGCCTTCCAGGGTCAAGTTCATTGCCCGTTCACACAAAACGCGATCGGCTGTGTCCTGATGGTTAAGAGGCTCAAGCAGTTTGATAAGGCGTTCATCGTCTAAGCGACATTCAATACCTACAGCTCCTTGTCCTACTGCAGGGAGTGACTGCTCTGGCTCGATAAAGCTACGGATACGCTCTTCAAGCTCTAGACGCTTCAAACCAGCCGCCGCTAAGATGATTGCGTCATACTCGCCGGCGTCAAGCTTACCCAAGCGAGTGCCTACGTTACCGCGGAGCTCTTTGATAACAAGATCTGGGCGGTACTCTTTAATCTGACATTGGCGACGCAAGCTACAGGTACCGACCACCGCTCCTTGAGGCAGTTCATCAATGTTGTTATAGGTATTTGATACGAACGCATCACGCGGATCTTCTCGTTCACAAATGGTGACTAGACCAAGACCTTCAGGGAAGTCGACAGGGACATCTTTCATTGAGTGTACCGCCAAATCAGCTCGGCCTTCTAGCATAGCGACTTCGAGTTCTTTCACGAACAAGCCCTTGCCACCGACTTTGGCTAAAGGAGTATCCAAAATAATGTCACCTTTGGTTACCATGGTCACCAGCTCTACTTCTAGGCCAGGGTGAGCGGCTTGTAAGGCGTCTTTTACAAAGTATGCTTGCCACAATGCGAGTGGGCTTTTGCGAGTAGCAATACGAATTGGAGAAGATTGAGTCATGATGTTCTGCTAGTGGTTCCAAATAATGCCTAATCGTACCACTGTAAGTTGAAAAGTATTACTGCAATCTCGTGAGGATGATGATTGGTAGCTTGGCTAGCAGAAAATCATCAAAAGAGTGTGATAAATGTCTCGTTTGTATGATTGGTTATTATAATTAATTTAGGTTCCGTACCACACTAATGCCTCAGAAGCTTATGACGGATTATAATGTCGAATCGATCGTACAATTCTTTACCAATACGAATAAAAGTGTTAGATTGATCACATTTCAACGGTGCTTTAGAGCGATTTTTAGTCAAGGCACTCGATAGGTAGATAACCAAGGACTTTCCCTTGCAGGCTTACACGAAAACGTTAGTTCAAAGACTTGATAACCTAAACCAGCAACGTACTGAGCGTGCGCTGGCTCTTATGGACTTGCAAAGTCAGCGTGTATTCCACCTTATTCCTACCTTATTACACTTCAATCATCCTGTTATTCCCGGCTACTACGACGACAAAGTTCCTTTTGGTATTTGCCAATTTGAGTTCAATGATATTCAGCGTCAGTTCGTTGAGGATACTGAACTGACTATTGGTCAGTCATTGTCGACCACTGATGTGCCCGCCATCTTAGGTCTCTACACTATGGGTAGTACTTCGTCTATCGGCCAAAGTACATCTAGTGACTTAGATATTTGGGTGTGTGTTTCTCCTGAAATGGGTAAGGATGAGCGAGAGTCTTTGACCAATAAGTGTTTGCTAATTACTGATTGGGCACAAACTCAAGGCGTCGAAGCGAATTTCTTTTTGATGGATGAGGAGCGTTTTCGTTCCAATCACTCCGAAGAAATGACCGGCGACAACTGTGGCTCTTCGCAACATTTACTGTTACTGGATGAATTTTATCGTAGTGCTGTCCGCCTTGCTGGAATGCGTCTACTTTGGCAAATCGTCCCTCCAGAGATGGAGGAGTGTTATGACGATTACGTTCATGATCTCTGTAACAAGGGTTACATTGATTGCTCTCAATGGATCGATTTCGGTAAATTGAATCGCATCCCTGCTGAAGAGTACTTTGGCTCTAACCTAT
The DNA here is from genome assembly GCF_984391705.1 of Vibrio sp. Lineage (NCBI taxonomy): Bacteria > Pseudomonadati > Pseudomonadota > Gammaproteobacteria > Vibrionales > Vibrionaceae > Vibrio > Vibrio sp. The sequence goes on from NZ_CFHWOM010000042.1 coordinate 6,053, forward strand.
GGCAACTCTACAAGAGTATCGACTCTCCTTATAAGTCAGTGCTTAAAGCCATTTTGTTGGAAGCGTATTCGTGGGAGTACCCGAATACTCAACTATTAAGTTTAGATACTAAGCGTCGTTTCTTTGCCCATGAGCCAGATCTCTATGGCATGGATGCGTACTACTTGATGCTAGAAAAGGTTACTCGTTACCTTGAACGTATTGGTGATGACACTCGTTTGGATTTGGTCCGCCGTTGCTTCTATCTAAAAACACATGAGAAGTTGTCTCGAGAACCGAGTGTTGGCTCTGTAGCTTGGCGTCGTGAAGCGCTCCGCGACATGGTCAATAAGTGGGGCTGGGATGAAAGTGTTGTTCGCGAATTAGATGACCGCCGTAATTGGAAAGTTGAACAAGTTAAAGTGGTACATCACGCTTTGTTAGATGCGTTGATGCAAAGCTACCGTAACCTGATTCAATTTGCTCGTCGTAATGACATTACGTCGGCAATTAGTCCTCAAGATATCAGTATTCTTGCTCGTAAGCTCTATGCGGCTTTTGAAGTCTTGCCAGGTAAAATAACCTTACTGAATCCGCAAATCTCACCTGATTTACATGAGCCAGATTTAACCTTTATTGAAGTGCGTCCTGGGCGCACCAATAAGCAAGGTTGGTACTTGTACAAGCAGCCATTAACACCACATCGTATTATTGGTCATTCCCCGCTTGAGCATAATGAGTACCTGAGTAAGTTAGTCGCTTGGTCGTTTTTCAATGGCATGATCACTGAATCAACACGTTTACATTCTGTAGTACGCGATGCTCATTTAGACATCGATAAGTTCTATCAGATGGTGAGTGATTTACGGAATACTTTCTCATTGCGCAAACGTCGCCCAACGATGCAAGCGCTAGCGAGTCCATGTGAAATTAGCCAGCTTGCCATGTTCATCAACTTTGAAGATGATCCAACGGCCGAACTTAGTGGTAAATCTCTGAAACTCGATCCCAAGAACATGGATATTTTCAGCTTCGGACCTGAGCAAAAGTGTTTAGTTGGTAGTGTTGATTTAGTGTATCGAAACTCCTGGCAAGAGGTGCGAACTTTGCACTTCAAGGGGGAGACGGCGATGCTCGACGCACTTAAAACGGTGCTAGGCAAAATGCATCAAGATGCGTTGCCACCGGAATCGGTGGATGTGTTCTGCTACAGCAAAAATTTACGTGGTGTGATGCGTAATATGGTGTATCAACTTCTTGCTGAGTGTATCGACTTGCGCTTGAAGCCCGTAGAGCAAGAGAAACGCCGCCGTTTTAAAGCGCTACGAATCGGTCAGCAAACCTATGGCTTGTTCTTCGAGCGTCGTGGTGTATCGGTACAAATGCTAGAGAACTCGGTGGATTTTTATCGCAGTATCTCTACCAACAAACTGAAGGGTTCACCTTTATTAATGCTCGATAAAGAGCAAGACTACCATTTACCTGAGATTGTTGACGGTTTTGCAAGTGAAGGTTTGATTCAGTTCTTTTTTGAAGATAATGAGCAGGGCTTCAATATCTATGTACTGGATGAATCGAACCGAGTCGAAGTGTATCACCAGTTCCGTGGTGAGAAAGATGAAATGATCGCCAGCGTCAATAGCTTCTACACGTCAGTCCAAGATGAAAGCCAGGTAGCTTCTAAGTTTATTAATTTTAACTTGCCGCAGTATTATCAAATTGTTCACCCTGAAGAGGGTGACGCTTATATCGTGCCGTATCGTAGCGATAGCGCAGGTTGTCCCAAGCCAAATAGAATTGTAAACGCATAAAAAAGGCCATCGAAATGATGGCCTTTTTTATTTGTCGCGTTGGCTTTATGGCCACTCGATCTCTTCAGCGCAGTGCTTTTCACATTCTTGCTTAACCATAGCAATCAGTTCCAAACCCGTTTTCGAACAGACCCATTGTTCATCTTGCAGAGAAAAGTGGAAACCACCTGATTTAGAAGCCAACCAGATCTCTTTCATTGGTTCTTGGCGGTTGATGATAATCTGACTACGATCTTCAAACTCTAGCGTCATTACGTTGCCAGAGGTTTCGTAATCGATGTCCGCACCTGAATCATCAATCATTTCTTCGATGATTTGCATTTTTACATCCACCAACTGATGAAATTCAGTATCGTTCATCTTATCTATCCTATTGCTTTTCCTGAGTGTGGTGCGATTATAGGGGGCATTGATGAAATAATCACGATAGAACCGATGAAAAAATCAATCTTAGCGCTGTTTATCGTCTCTGTACTGGGTTTGGCTGGTTGTGGTCAAACTGGTTCGTTGTACATGCCAGATGAAGCGCCTCAAAATGAACAGTCTTCATAAAAATTACTAAGTAATATCAGAATATAAGGGAAAGCACTTTGGATTACTTCAACTATCAGGATGATGGCCAACTCTGGGCCGAGAACGTCGCATTGTCTGATTTGGCTCAGCAGTACGGAACACCACTATACGTATATTCTCGAGCAACGCTGGAGCGCCATTGGAACGCTTTTGATAAATCGGTTGGCGAACACCCTCACCTTGTGTGTTATGCGGTGAAAGCGAACTCAAACCTGGGCGTGTTAAATGCACTTGCTCGTATTGGTTCAGGTTTCGATATTGTCTCTGGTGGTGAACTTGAGCGCGTGATAGCTGCGGGTGGTGATGCGAGTAAGGTAGTTTTCTCTGGGGTTGGTAAAACCGAGCAAGAGATGCAGCGTGCGCTTGAACTGGGTATTAAGTGCTTTAACGTTGAATCTGAGCCTGAACTTGAACGCTTGAATAAAGTGGCTGGTCAGCTAGGTGTTAAAGCTCCTATTTCTCTCCGTATCAATCCTGATGTCGATGCGAATACGCACCCTTATATTTCTACAGGCCTTCGTGATAACAAGTTTGGCATCGCATTTGACCGCGCACCTGCGGTATATCAGTTTGCCGCTAGCTTAGAGAATCTAGATGTTAAAGGCATTGATTGTCATATCGGCTCGCAGCTGACAGATATCGCACCTTTTATTGATGCAACTGATCGCTTGCTTGCTCTGATTGATGATTTGAAAGAACAGGGCATCAACATTGAGCACCTTGATGTTGGTGGTGGTTTAGGAGTGGTTTACCGTGATGAGATGCCACCAGAACCATCAGACTACGCGAAAGCATTATTAAGCCGTCTTGATAACCACAAGCACCTTGAATTGATCTTTGAACCTGGCCGAGCTATCGCTGCGAATGCGGGCATTCTGTTGACCAAAGTAGAATTCTTGAAACACACCGAACACAAAAACTTTGCCATCATTGATGCGGCGATGAATGACTTAATGCGTCCTGCATTGTATCAAGCATGGCAAGACATTGTGCCAGTATCTCCTCGTCAGGGAGAAGCAAAAGAGTATGATTTAGTTGGCCCAATTTGTGAGACTGGTGACTTCTTGGGTAAAGACCGCAGCCTAGTTTTAGAGGAAAATGATCTACTGGCTGTACGCTCTGCTGGCGCTTACGGCTTTGTGATGTCTTCAAACTACAACACTCGCGTGCGTGCGGCAGAAGTGATGGTTGATGGTGATCAGTCTCATTTAGTGCGTCAACGTGAAGAGCTGTCCAGCTTGTGGGCACTAGAAAACATTCTTCCGGAGTAATTGGACCTGTATGCATTTCCATTTTTCTAAAATGCATGGTTTGGGTAACGACTTTATGGTCGTAGATTGTATTACCCAAAACATTTTTTTCTCTCCCGATTTGATCCGTCGTTTGGCGGATCGTCATACCGGAGTTGGTTTCGATCAACTGCTTGTCGTGGAAGCTCCCTACGATCCTGAAACCGATTTTCACTATCGTATTTTCAATGCAGATGGCAGTGAAGTTGAGCAGTGTGGTAATGGCGCTCGTTGTTTCGCTCGCTTTGTCCGTATGAAAGGGCTAACAAACAAATACAGCGTTAGCGTGAGTACCAAAAAAGGCAAAATGGTGCTGAATATTGAAGAGGATGATCAGATCACCGTCAATATGGGCGAGCCTGAATTCGAGCCAAACAAGATTCCCTTTAAAGCTAAGCAAACCGAGAAGACGTACATTCTGCGTGCGGAAGATAAAACGCTTTTCTGTGGGGCTGTGAGTATGGGTAATCCGCATGTGGTGACGGTTGTTGATGATGTAGCGACCGCTGATGTGGAGACTTTAGGTCCACTACTTGAGTCACATGAGCGTTTTCCAGAACGTGTCAATGCTGGCTTTATGCAGGTTATTAGTCGTAGTGAAGTTAACTTGCGTGTTTACGAGCGTGGAGCGGGAGAAACGCAGGCGTGCGGTAGCGGTGCATGTGGTGCCGTAGCGGTAGGTATCGTGCAAGGCTTGTTAGACGAGCATGTCACAGTTCACCTACCTGGTGGCGATTTGAAAATCAGCTGGAAAGGTCCAGGCTCCCCGTTGTTTATGACTGGGCCCGCGACCCATGTATTTGATGGGCAGCTGAGCTGCTAAATTATACTGAATCAAGGAATCGACGTGTCTCAAATTGAAGCGGATGCTTTGACGGAAGAAGTCATCGCTGAATACTTACGTGACAACCCTGACTTTTTTCTTAGTCGCCGAGAGCTGGTGGATCGCCTCGCACTGCCACATCAGGAGCAAGGCACAGTATCTCTTGTTCATGTGCAATTGAATCGTCAGCGTCAACGTATCGAAGAGCTAGAAGAAGAGATCACCACTCTGATGTCGCTTGCCAAAAGTAACGATCAAACTTTTCATGAGTTTATGGCGTTACAGGAGCAAATCTTGAAGTGTGATTCTCTACTTTCTGTCGTGAAAGCGATTGAAGAGATGGCAAAGTCACTTGGCTTAGTCGCGTACGTTCGTTTGTTGGAATCGGACTCTGGATATTACTCGTTAGCGAAGGAGTCTTATCAGCGCTTTGCGACTAACCACTTAAACGGGAAAGAGGCCTATCTAGGCCGTATGCGTAAAGCCGATCGTGAGTTACTGTTTGGTGAGAACCATCGCGCTCCTGAGATGGGCTCGTATGTCGTGCTACCATTAAAGAGAAAGTCGCTTCAAGGCGTATTAGCATTTTCAAGTACCGATGGGGGGCATTTCCAACCTCATATGGATACCCTTTTCTTACGCCATTTAGCATTGGTTCTTTCTCATTTAATTGAGTCTCTTCCATGGCAATGTGAACAAGATGAGCGAATCAGCAATACCTCTGCCTAACGGTCTACAAAAGCCTCTTGAGCGCTTCTACGAATATCTTAGAAGTGAAAAGGGGCTTAGCCTTCACACTCAACGCAATTACAAACAACAACTTGAAACCATGGCTCAGCACTTAGTTCAACTTGGACTGAAAGATTGGTCTCAGGTCGATTCTGCATGGGTCAGGCAACTGGCGAGTAAAGGGATGCGGGATGGTATGAAAGCCAGCAGTTTGGCTACCCGCTTGTCGTCATTGCGTAGTTTTTTTGACTTTTTGATTTTGCGTGGAGAAATGAGCGCCAATCCCGCCAAAGGTGTGTCAGCACCACGTAAGAAGCGGCCATTGCCGAAAAACCTCGATGTGGATGAAGTGGGTCAATTACTCGAAGTTAACGAGGATGACCCGTTGTCGGTTCGCGATCGCGCTATGATGGAAATGATGTATGGTGCGGGATTACGTTTGGCAGAACTCGTCAGTATCAATATCAAAGACGTCAGTTTCTCGTCCGGTGAAATTCGTGTTGTAGGTAAGGGTGACAAAGAGCGTAAAGTCCCTTTTTCTGGTATGGCAGCAGAATGGGTGGGTAAATGGCTCAAAGTTCGTGGCCATTTGGCGAACCCTGACGAGCCTGCACTATTTGTCTCCAAGCTTGGCGTGCGTATATCTCATCGTAACGTGCAAAAGCGCATGGCCGAGTGGGGGCAAAAACAAGCTGTGGCGAGTCACATTAGTCCACACAAACTTCGTCACTCGTTCGCGACTCATGTGCTGGAGTCGAGTAACAACTTACGTGCGGTGCAAGAATTGCTTGGTCATGAAAACATTTCGACGACGCAAATCTATACTCACTTAGATTTTCAGCATCTGGCTGAAGTTTACGATCAAGCCCATCCGCGAGCGAGAAAACGGAGCAACAAAGAATGATATTCTATCGCCGGCTTGGGCCAATTAAGGCGATGACATTCGATTTGGATGACACCCTTTATGACAACCGTCCGATTATCCTTCAGTTAGAGGAGAAGGCGACCCAGTGGTTGCACAGTTATCACCCTATTTCAGCGACGCGCAGCAATGAGTGGTGGAGAGACAAAAAACGCCAGGTCTTGGCTGCGAACGAGTGGTTAAAAAATGATGTTACGGCGTGGCGATTTGAGCAGGTTTTTAGTGGGCTAATCGAGCTCGGTTACAGCCAAGCACAAGCAAATTCTGCCGCCTCTGATCTCATAGAACAAGTCCTTATTTATCGTAGCGATTTTACCGTCCCTGAATCCGCTCACCAGGTCTTAATGCAACTGGCCAATGTAATGCCACTTATCGCGATTACAAATGGTAATGTGAATGTTGAGAAGATTGGTTTAGCACCTTACTTTTCTAATGTGTTCAAAGCGGGACCAGATGGTTATGCCAAACCTCATCCACAGTTATTTGATAAAGCGGTACGGTTACTTAACTTGCCGCGCTCCTCAATTCTTCATGTGGGCGATCATTTAGTTTCTGATGTATTTGGTGCTAAAAGTAGTGGTTTATCAGCCTGTTGGTTCAACGACCAGTCGAAAAACATTCGCCAGCACTCGCGCGCGTCAATTTTACCGGATGTTGAAGTGAAACGATTACAAGATTTACTACTTTTGAGTGAGAGATAAGCACCCTCTTACAAAATAATCGCTTTCCATCTGGGGAGACTTAGATTAGGTTATGTTTAGAAGAGATCTTATTATATCAACGTCTTAGGCTAATAAAATGCGCACTTATTCCGCGCTGGTTTTTGACAACCAGCAATTGATGACGTTTATCAATCAACTGCCGTCAGGGAAAGGTAGTTCGAATTTAGTACAAATACTGTCTACTCAACCTGCAACAATCGCGTCACGATATGCGGCGTATATCAAGCAGCAGCTACCTGAGTGTGAAGTCATTGGTCACAGCACTCGACATGTCATTTTCGAAAGCCAAATTCATCACGGCGGCACGTTAATATGCGTTGCTCAATTTGATCATACTTATTTCTCTTCTGCTTCGATCGAACTGAATGATGAACCTGAACAAGACGCTCAAGCGCTGATAAAGAAACTTGAACTCAGTGATAACTCAAAAGCGATCATCAGCTTTGCTCATGTAACGAATAGTTGGGACTATAACCTTTACCAAGCGCTCGGCAATTGCTGTGATGTGCCGATCAGTGGTGGGTTGGCTGCGTCGGTGGATGGACGCAAAGAGTGGTTATTGCATGGTGTACATACCTTTCATAAAGCCGCAGTCTGTGTGGCGCTGCATAGCGACGTTTTACAAGCTTGGCGCAGTGCGTTTTCTGAATGGAATACGATTGGAAGTCCACTGTGCGTAACCAGCGCGACTGGCACGATTTTGCATAGTATTAACCATCAGCCTGCGCATCTTGTCTATCGAGACCGTTTAGCGGATGGGCGAGATCTCAGTTTAGAGCAGATGTTGAGCTTTCCTCTGCAACTGAGTAATCAGCAAATCTGTATCCCGACTGCGATCTATCCAGATGGGAGCATTGAATTTGACAAGCCTGTTGAGCTCGGGGATGAACTGCAAATGTGTTACAACCACCCCTCATTAACACTGGAGCAGGTAAGGCACGATGTTCGTCATTTAGCGCAGTTTAATCCCCAAGCCATATTTATTTACAATTGTGAGTCTCGACTTGAATTCATCGAAGGGATGAGTGAAATCAAACCCTTCGATAAGTTTGAATCTTGTAATGGCTCTTACTGCATGGGGGAGCTGTTCAAAGATAAGCAGCAAGACGTCTTGCACCATAGCATGACGTATTTAGCCTTGAGTGAAGACCCAAACAGAAAACCGCTGACTTTGTCTGAAGAGACAGAGTCATTTCCAATATCTCCTCTTTTTCACCTGATTCGCTATTCAATCGATGAGCTCGATGAAACGCGGATTGAGATGGAACAAAAGCTGGCAAAGCAGACGGAAAAACTGATCAACAGTTATCGAGTGGATAAGCGAACTGGCCTGAAAAATCGTATCGCCTTACAAGAAGCGTTAAAAACGGTTGATCCTGATGAACACGTGATCACGCTTAAGCTATCTAACTTTCACCAAGTCAATGAAAAGTATGGTTACCAGGTCGCTGATGAGTTGATTCGAGATCTGAGTGACCACTTTGTCGATCGCTTGTCTAATCGCCACGGCTCTGTCTTGATTAAAAGCTTGTACTACATTGGTACGGCGGAGTGGGCGATCGTGTTTCACTCGCAGCAGTCGAGTGACCTGATTAAACAAGAGTTTTCTCAGTTTGCGGATCACATTGAACACATTAACTTTGAACCTTATGGTTTACCAGAAGTTGATTACCTCTCGGTGTCTATTATTGGTGGTATTGCTAGTGTCGCCGATTTTCCTAATGTCAGCGGAGATGAGCTTTTGTTAAAGGCCATTGATGCACGACGTCAAGGGAAAGTGCGCAATACTCATTTTATGAATGCGCGCGATTGCGATACCACAATGGAAGAGCATAAAGACAGATTAAGCTTGATGGGGAGTGTAAGTCGGGCAATTTTGAATCAACGAATCATTACCTATAGTCAGCCAATCTTTGCGGCACACAGTCGCGAGCAGTTGTCGCAAGAGTGTTTGGTTCGTATCGAGGATGATGGTGAGATCATTGCGCCAGGACGTTTTCTGCCGATTATTGAAGGCACACATCTTTACACTCGGCTAAGCCGATACATGATGACTTCGACACTTGATTATATGGCGGATAAAACGGAGTCATTTTCAATTAACTTATCACCACAAGATATGTTGAGCGACCGGACATTAAGTATCCTCGAACAGGCAGTGAGAAAACTCAACGATCCCAGCCGTTTAGGCATAGAGGTCCTTGAGTCTGAGCAAATAAAAGACTTTGGTCGGATGGCGGAAGTTTGTGGTCACTTTAAGCGAATGGGCGTCAGGATTTTGGTCGATGATTTCGGATCTGGCTACTCCAACATTGACGAGATTATTCGTTTGGAGCCTGATGTGATTAAACTCGATGGTAGCCTTATCAAAACCATTGATATCGATAACAAACAGCGCCAAATAACAGGTCAGTTGGTTCAGTTGTGTCAGGTACTCAACGCGAAAACCGTTGCTGAGTTTGTCCACAATCAGCAAGTGTGTCAGATTGCTGAGGATTTGGGTGTCGACTACCTACAAGGTTTTTACTTGGCAGAGCCGACCCGTTTGTTCTAGCTGCGTTGATAAGGGTGACCGCTTTTATCCGCTTGGAATATCTCCATGAAGTGAGTTAGGAAGTGGGTCAGGCTATTTGCTTGAGCATCCTCTCCCAATTCCCGCACTACTTCAGACGCCACTTCCAAGGTGCATAAGTGACCTTCAGATTGGTTCCGCCTTAATTGGTATACCGATGCCTGAGATGGGGTTATATGCGCTAAAGGAATGCCCGAAAGCCACGGGCTTTTTCGCAGCATTTTCTTCGCTTCCTGCCACGTTCCATCAAGAATGATAAATAAGGGTGTTTTTCCTTGTTGGGCGGATCGTTGTTTTACTTCATTGACCGAAATACTTTCATCGCTAGGAAAAAGCAGTACAGGTAGGTAATGATCATCTTGCAGGAGCGCTATGAGTTCAGGGCAAGGTGACTTACGTTGCCATATATGCTGGCTACTACTTGGTAACGATCTCAGTAGCCATTGGCCAGTATTTGTCTCGCGTGTTAACTCGTTCTCATGCATCAGTAGCGCGATATGAGCGTTAATCGAGAGTTTTGGTATCAGGTGACATACGCAGTTATGACGCAACCCACACTTATCACATGGTCCATTTACTACCATTTACAGCGTTACCCCACCTTGAAAGGGGGTTAAGCCATCAGAAAATAGTTGAACTTGGCTAATCTCATCATAGTTGGCAATAGGTGCAGTACTTGGATTGAGTGGGTAGCTTATCCCGTCGTACTTTAATATATGTTGGTTAGGAACCGCTCCGCCGCCACTCACAAACAATACGAGATCATGCCATTGGTGGTTCGCTTGTTTACCTAAGTTGATTGGTGTTTGGACTAAAGTAATACGGCTGTTGAAGCGCCATGCTTGCTGGTGGCTCTCGAACATCAAAAGAGTACAACCACCAGAGCCACACCAATCTAATTGCACCAGCAATTCTTTGTCGCCATCCCCATTGAGATCGTAAGTGAGCCAGCGATAGCGTGTGCCCGTTGGATCGGTTTTGTGTTGTTTGAAGTACTCACGCAGAGCTTTGTCGACAGCTGGATTGAATTGATCACTTGACGGAATCTTATTTGCCGATAACGAAGGTTCACTTACCGCTGATGCTTGGCTGGATATTGGTTTTGATTTGAATAAGGTTAGCCCGCCATTTGTGATGTCGTACACCACAGAGCCCACTTTTTCTTGCTCGGTTGAGAGCTGGTAACCATCGCGTAAATAGAGTCGCTCTGATAATAAAGGTTGGCCCTGTAAGTGAGTACTAACCACTTGAACTTGCTTCGGTGATAGCTGTTGCCAGTATCCCTTCTCAACAGTATCGGATTCACCACTTGGGTAGCTGTAAACAGTCGAAGCGGTATGATCGGGATTTAAGCGTAGGGTTACGGTAAATGGGCTACCTTTGGTTGCTTGAGCCTGATAGGTCGCTGCCCAATCTTGCGTTGCATCTTGGTTGGAAAGCGTGGCGCAGCCCTGATAAGTTTTATTATCAATAGTAAAGGTTGAAGTCCAGCCGTAGAGGCTATCACTCATGCCATCAACACAGCTTTGTTGCTTGAGTTCCAATGAACCACGTTCGAATGTATAGCGGCGGCGATCAAGTTCTAACCGACTCGACGTGATGGCAAGTGATTGAGGTGCCATACCAATTTGATTGAAGGTTAGATCCCCTTGATCGAACTTCACAGACCATGATGGCTCTACACCAAACGCGTAAGTCGCTTTTAATGGTAAATCACAGCGATTTGGGTTTTCGGCGCTCAGTAGGTTAACTTGGTCGACGACAAAGCGAGCCGGGTAGTCAGATGCAAATCCATCTTCACCTGCAGGTGCCATATGGCCAATCACTTCTCCATATAGTGGCTCATAAGGCGCTCGAACCAGCGAAAGTCCTTGCTGAAAACGGTCACGAGGAAGATCGAGCCAATATTGTTGTTGGCTGCCACAAGGCGTGATTGAGCTGACTTCGTGCCCAAGTACCACTTGGCCCCGCATAACGAACGTCTGTGGCTTAACAGAAGCTGGATCGGCAAGCGTTGCGGTAGGTGTAGTGGCAGTCTCCGTTGTTGATGGACTCATAGAACAGGCCTGGAGAGCCAGTAAAGTTGCCAGTGCAACTGGGTTTTGCAACGCCTTCATGCTATATCTTCCTCATACAAAATTACTCGGAAGTTATTATGGCATATTGGCTATTTAAAACTGAACCAGACACCTTCTCTATTGACACTCTTCGCACACAAAAGACCTCTTGTTGGGAAGGCGTGCGCAACTATCAGGCGCGAAACATGATGCGTGACGAAGTAAAAGAGGGGGACTTGGTACTGATTTACCATTCCTCTTGCAAGAAGGTTGGAGTGGCAGGAATCGCGAGAGTCGTTAAAGAGGCTTATCCGGACCATTTTGCTTTTGATGCTGAGAGTGATTACTACGATCCCAAGTCGACTCCCGATAACCCTCGCTGGATGATGGTGGACATTGAGTTTGTTCGTAAGACTGAACGCTTGATTCCGTTAACTGTGATGAAAGCGATGCCAGAGTTGGCAAACATGCCTTTGGTTAAGCGGGGAAATCGACTTTCAATTATGCCAGTCACGGAGCAAGAGTGGTTGGCTATTTTGGATAAAGAGAAACTGCCCAGTCAAAGATCAGGAAACTAAAATTGAAAAGGCTGCCACTGACAGCCTTTATTACTCTGTTAGATGAGATGATCTTTAAGGTAACGAGCCACTGCATCCTCGGCATTACTGCCTATCACATCATTATTTGGTAGCGCGTCCATCACTTTGTGGTGAGAGGTGCCCATTACCAGGCCTTTACCTGCCATCGACAGCATTTCAACATCATTCATGCCATCACCAAATGCGATGCAGTTGTCTAGCGTTAAACCACGAGATTCAGCCACCGCTTTGAGGGCTTCACCTTTAGACACATCTGCAGCCATGACTTCTAGGCACCATGGTGTTGAAAAAGCGATGTTAAGTTGTTCACCAAATGCTTCACGCAACTTATTCTCGAAAACAACTAAGTGGTCGTGGTCCTGATTTGGGTGGGTGAAGAAAATTTTAGCAATGCCATCTCTTGGTGCGCTTTCCGCACTAAAGCGCTTATAGGCAAAGCCAGATTCACTATGGAATTTGGCTAGCATCTCATCTTCGCGATCCAGCAACCAGTCGTCATTTTGGTACATGTGGATAAAAATCTCTGGATCTTGTCTGATCACATCGATCACTGACTGTACCAATTCTTCAGGCACATTTTGGCTGTACATGAGTTGATCGTTTTGGTCATGCACTCGAGCACCGTTGGATGTGATCATATAAGCAGGGATCCCAGCGATTTCACGAATTCCAGCAACGTCTACGTGGTGGCGACCAGTAGCAAAGATAAAAGTGAATCCTTTTTGGTGCAGCTCTTTGAGTGTTTGCTTAGAGAAGTCACTAAGCTGGTGGTTTGGAGCTAGTAGCGTTCCGTCTAAATCTGATGCGACGATTTGAAAAGGAATTTCTTTGCGTGTTTCGGTCATATCACCCTCGTTAACAGCGTTTGGCGGCCCACATTTGGGCTGAAGGTGTATTTTACTTGAACAGAAAGGGGAAAAAGAGGGTAAAGATCACCCTCTTACTTTTCCTATTTTTACGGGTATTGGTTGAAGAATGCCAGTACGGTATCGAGTGCATCGTTACGATATTCATCTTTCTCGAACAACACTTCATGGCGGGATCCGTAGACAATTTTCATCGCACACTGAGGGCTAGTTTTCGCGAGCTTCTTCATAAAGCGGATTTGATCTTGGTTAGAGACAATTTTGTCTTCGCTTGCTTGCAGTAGAAGCAGTGGAACCTTGATATGACGCGTCATTAAAATGCATTGCTTTGAGGCCATCAAACCTTGCCAAACCCAGCGAGTACTTGCACCACCGATTTTTATCTCTGGCTTTTGTTCGTATAGAGCTCTAAACCAGTGATAGCGGACGTCACTTTGGCTAAGTAAGTTGCCTTCAAAAGGTTTTGGAAAGTAAGCCGCTTGCCCTGGAGCAAAGGTTGGTTTTGGGTATATGGCAGTCAGGATTTGTCCCAATATTGTTGCGATTGGCTTTAGGTGGATAGGTAAGTTAACGCCGAACATTGGCGCACTGAGCGCGACAGCATTAAATGGATGTTCTGGATAGGTTTGTATGTAGCGAGTGACGATATTACCGCCCATAGAATGGCCGAGTAGATAACACGACTGATAATCAGCCAGATCAAAGTGCGCCACCATTTGGTGCAAATCTTTTACATAGTCTTCAAACTCGTGGACATAGCCCATCTCTTTATCGTCGATCAGACGATCGGAGTAGCCTTGGCCTCGGTGGTCATAAGAATAGATATCGTAACCTTGCTGAAAAAGGTCGTAAAACAACTCTTGGTATTTCCATGTACATTCGATACGACCATTGACGACGACGATCGCTTTACGATGCTCCGGCTTGGTCATCTTGACCCAAAAAAGTTGGGTTTTATCAAAAGATTTGACTATCCCTTCCTCTCTGGAGTGCCATAGCGCAGCAATTCGACCATTGATTGCTTGCTCAAAATTCGACTCTTGAGTATAAGAAGCAGTAATGCTGGAACTCGACATATTCATGGATTTTGTAAGCCTGAAAGAGTTTTGGTAGTAACAACGCTAGATTATGTGCGGCTAACTGAGTTTAGTCGAGAGGAAAACACTATGGATATGCATGTTTGGCTGGCCTATGTGGTCACTGCGATAGTTTTTAGTTTAGCTCCGGGCTCTGGTACGGTTAACTCCATCAGTAACGGATTGAGTTATGGTACTCGCAAGTCGGTCGCGGCGATTGCCGGTCTGCAAATTGGTCTTAGTATCCATATTATGTTGGTTGGCGCAGGGATCGGTGCTTTGGTTGCTCAGTCTGCGTTCGCATTTACAGTCATCAAGTGGATAGGGGTGGTTTACCTAGTTTGGTTGGGTGTTCAGAAGTGGCGAGACTCAAACGGGCTCAATACGTCATCAGTTGCGCAAGAATTATCGGGTTTTACCTTGATGAAGAAAGCGGTATTCATTAACCTTACCAACCCTAAATCGATCGTATTTTTAGTCGCTTTGTTCCCACAGTTCATCGATCCTGCGCAAGATCAGGTCACTCAGCTGCTGGTTCTAGGTGTAACAACGGTATTTATCGATTCTGTAGTCATGCTAGGTTACACCACATTGGCATCTCAAATGGGGCGTTTTATTCGCTCTGATCGAATGATGGGCCGTATTAATAAACTCTTTGGCTCTATGTTTGTTGGTTGTGGCGCGTTATTGGCTACGGCTAAAGCGTAGACGACAACAAAGGACTAAAATGCAACGTATCACGCGCGATACCTATGTGGCTCGCCAGCCTATTTTCAATGCGAAGCGACAAACTTTAGGTTATGAGTTGCTGTTTCGTGACGGCGAGAAAAACGCTTATCCGAGCCACATAGAATCTAATCGCGCGACCTATCGTTTGATTGTGGAAAATTTCTTATCACTGGGCACTAACCCTACGATAGACACCTCCCGCTGCTTTATTAACTTCCCGCAAGAAAGCTTGTTACGCGGCTTACCTATGGTATTGCCTAAAGATAAAGTCGTTATCGAAGTGCTTGAAACCTGCACACCCAACGATGAGCTTTACCTTGCGATCAAAAAACTCAGCCAAGCTGGTTATTTGATTGCGCTCGATGATTTTGTCTACAGCCCGGCTTGGGAACGATTTTTACCTTTTGTTCAGATCGTCAAACTTGACATTATGGCGATGGGTCTAGATGCCGCATGCGAAATGGTGAAAGAGCGTTTAGGGAAAGGGGTGAAGCGTAAGTTTCTGGCGGAACGAGTAGAAACGGAAGAAGAGTTTCTTACAGCCCGCTCAGCTGGATTTAGCTTTTTCCAAGGTTACTTTTTTGGCAAGCCTGAAGTGACTCGTAAAGGGTACTTAAGCCCTGAGCAGCTTATTGCGATGGAGCTGTTTAAAGAGGTCTGTCAGCCGGAAGTGGACTTTGTTAAAGTAGAGAAAATCGTTGCGAAAGATGTCTCGCTTTCCTACCAGTTATTGCGTTTTGTTAACACCATGTCTGATCGACTTGAAGTGTCGATTTCCTCTTTTCGCCAAGCATTGATTTATCTTGGCCAAGATAAGCTAAAAATCTTTGTGTCTTTGGCGGTAGCGTCGTTTATCTCCAGCAAAAAGCCAAAAGAGCTATATAGCCTATCTCTACAAAGAGCTCAGTTTTGTCTATTGATGGCCAATGACAACCCGTTCGACCAGTATCGAGATCAGGCGTTCTTGATTGGTCTTTTCTCCATGCTGGATGCATTGCTCGATGTATCTTTAGATGATCTCGTTGGGCAACTGCCGCTGTGTTCTTCGATTAAACTGGCGCTGCTTGAACGACAAGGTCCCTATGGCTTACTACTTAGACTGGAAGAGTGTTATGAACGTGCTGATTGGTACGGTATTAAAGACGCTTGCCAGCAACTGAATATCTCTATCGAAGACGTCATGCCTAAGATCTCCCAAGCACAACGGTGGAGTCAAGATCTCAACCGAGTGGTGTAATTACCCACGATTTTCCCTCCCTTTCTAGATGAAACTTTTGTGACATTGCCTTGCAGATGTTGATCTCTGGCGATAAATAAATCAACATATATGCATATCCATATATGAGTATGTTTTGAATGTTACCGCATCAGTTTTTCAAATTATTGTCCGATGAAACTCGTGTACGCAGCTTAATGTTGATTGTACGTGAAGAGTGCTTGTGTGTTGGTGAGCTGACCGAAGCACTGCAAGAGAGTCAGCCCAAGATTTCTCGCCACCTTGCTCAACTTCGCTCTAGTGGCATTTTAGTCGATGTTAGGCAGGGGCAATGGGTGTTTTATCGCTTGGCATCTAACCTTCCGGGGTGGATGAACAAACTGATAGAAGATCTGGTCGCATCAAACTGTTTAAAAACAGAATACCAACAAGATTTAGAAAGATTACATGCAATTCAGGCGCGTCCTGTTTGCTGCAAATAACTTGAAATAAAAGAGATTACATTATGGCGATTAAAGTAGGAATTAATGGTTTCGGTCGTATTGGGCGTTTGGCTCTTCGTGCTGCTTTTGATTGGGAAGAGCTGGAGTTTGTTCTGATCAACGATGTCGCAGGTGATACAGCTACCTTAGCGCACCTTCTTGAGTTCGATTCAGTGCAAGGCCGTTGGCACCACGAAGTACAGGCTCAGGGCGAAGAGATGATCATCAATGGTCAACATATTAAAACCACTCAGCAGCGTGATATTGACGCCGTGGATTGGTCGGGTTGTGATGTGGTGATTGAAGCTACAGGTGTGCACCGTAAAGGCTCTTTCCTCAATAAATATTTAGAGCAAGGCGTAAAACGCGTTGTTGTTTCCGCTCCAGTGAAAGAGGAGGGCGTAGCGAATATCGTTGTTGGTGTGAATGACGAAATTTTCGATCCAGCAGTGCATAAGATTGTGACTGCTGCATCTTGTACCACTAACTGCATTGCGCCAGTAGTCAAAGTTATCAATGAAAAGTTGGGTATCGAGAACGCATCATTTACCACCATTCATGATTTGACGAACACACAAACTATTCTCGATGCCCCGCACAAAGACCTGCGTCGTGCTCGTGCATGTGGCATGAGTCTGATCCCAACGACTACGGGTAGCGCGAAAGCGATTGTGGAAATTTTCCCAGAGCTGGAAAACCGTATTAATGGACACGCGGTACGCGTGCCACTAGCAAACGCATCGCTGACGGACATCATCTTTGAAGTGAAGCAAGACACGACAGCAGAAGAAGTGAACGCGTTACTTAAGCAAGCATCTGAGAATGAACTAAAAGGCATTTTAGGATACGAAGAGCGTCCTCTTGTGTCGATTGATTACAAAGGCGATCAACGCTCAACCATCGTTGATGCGCTATCGACTATGTTGGTTGGTAAGCGCATGGTGAAAATCTACGCTTGGTATGACAATGAAATGGGCTACGCAACGCGCACTGCTGAGTTGGTTCGCAATGTTGGTTTGGTTTAAGGAGATAGGACAATGACTCATCCTACATGGCAACTGGATATCGACAATGGTGCGTTAGTGCTTACTCCGTGTCCTGGAACTAAAGGCGTTGACCTTGACTTATCTTTGCAACAACTAAAAGAGCAGGGTGTGGAAGCGATTGTTACGGCTCTAGATGATGCGGAACTCGCAAGCAAAGATGTCGCCGATCTAGGCCTTAAAACTAAGGAATTAGGCATGCAGTGGTTCCAAATCGAAATTGAAGACGATTGCGCGCCAGAGAGTGATTTTTTGGCTAAATGGCAGGCTGCCAGCCCTGAATTGCACAACATTGTGGAAAATGGCGGTAAAGTCGCGATGCACTGTATGGGGGGCTCGGGCCGTACCGGGTTGTTAGCGGCTCACCTATTATTGGAGAAGGCGTGGCCACTAGAGAAGATTGTCTCTCAAGTTCAAGCACTTCGTCCTGGTGCGTTTACTAAACCAGTACAGGTTGAATATATTACGGCGGTGGCCGCTCAGTAACAGTGGATAGGGCTTTAGGAACATAGGTGTTCTAAAGCTCTATTCGTTGCACACTTGCGAGGGTTTGACCTTATGTTTTCCAATCTCAGTAAAAGCGTACGTCAATACATGTTGGTGACGTTTAACTACTGGAATTTCACTATCACTGATGGCGCGTTGCGGATGTTGGTGGTGCTGTATTTCTACGATTTAGGTTATAGCTCGTTAGAAATTGCATCGTTGTTCTTGTTTTATGAATTTTTTGGTGTGGTGACCAACCTAGTTGGAGGCTGGCTAGGAGCAAGGCTTGGGTTAAATAAGACCATGAATCTTGGACTTGGGATGCAGATAGTCGCCCTTGCTATGTTAGCGGTTCCAAGTGGCTGGCTCACTATCCCTTGGGTGATGGCGGCTCAAGCGTTGTCGGGCATTGCGAAAGATCTCAATAAGATGAGTGCGAAAAGCTCGATAAAAACTTTAGTGCCTGATGAACAGCAAGGCGCATTGTACAAATGGATAGCGATTCTTACAGGTTCGAAAAACGCACTGAAAGGGGCCGGTTTTTTTGTCGGTGGCTTCCTGCTCTCAACCATAGGCTTTAAATACGCTGTGCTCACGATGGCAGCGGTGCTCACCCTAGTATTTATCGGTAGCGTACTCAGCCTTGAAGCGAATATGGGCAAAGCAAAGAGTAAGCCGAAGTTTAAGCACATCTTCTCTAAATCAGAATCAATCAACATTCTCTCTGCTGCACGCATGTTCTTGTTTGGGGCTAGAGATGTCTGGTTTGTCATTGCTCTACCTATCTACTTAGGTAGCACATTTGGCTGGGATCATTCTTGGGTTGGCGGTTTCTTAGCTGCGTGGACGATAGCCTACGGTTTTGTTCAGGGAATTGCGCCAAAGATAACGGGTAAAGCTGAGGGTAAAGTACCCGATGGCCGAGCCGCTATGCTATGGGCTGGTGGATTGGCAATGGTGACGGCCTTGATTGCATACGCTGTCCAAATAGGCTGGCAACCGGAAGTTGTCATTATTGGTGGTTTGATGATCTTTGGCGCTATTTTTGCCGTTAACTCATCACTTCACTCCTATTTGATTGTGAGTTATGCCAAAGGCGACGGCGTATCATTGGATGTGGGTTTTTACTACATGGCCAATGCAATGGGACGCTTAATTGGTACGATCTTGTCTGGTTGGGTATTTCAAGTGGCAGGGCTTGCTGCCTGCTTATGGGTTTCATTTGCTTTTCTAGCTCTGACGACCTTAATTTCAATAAAGCTGCCCAAGGTGAAACAAGTCGTAACGGCATAGAAGAGCCTAGGGACAGATTCCAACGTTTTCATGACTAAAAGCTGACCAAGGTAGTACTTTGGTCAGCTTTTTTATTGCTATATTCAGTAAGTTATTGGGAGGAGTGGCGAAATGCGAGAGCGGGTTCTTTTTTTTGATTTATTGCGTTGTGTAGCTGCTGTAGCTGTTATCGCTATTCATGTATTGGCTCCTTATCGTCATGAGCTTGGTGTCATTCCCTTCGGAGAATGGTTTACTGCGGTGGCAACTAACGGTGTAACGCGCTGGGCAGTGCCTGTGTTCATTTTGATTTCAGGTGCGTTGATGCTGAGTGATAAGCGGCCTTTTGATCTTCACTATTACGTTAAGAGACGTTTGGGTAAAGTGCTGCTGCCATTTCTTATTTGGTCTCTTTTTTACGCTTATCTTTCTGGCTGGAGTGTAAATGGGTTTGATGTCAATGTAGTTCAGGAAACGTTGGTCAATAGCCCTCAGCATGCTACTTATTATCATCTAGGGTTTTTCTACTATTTCATTCCTCTCTATTTTGTTATTCCTCTCTTTCAAGTTGTAGTAAAGCGCTATGATGACAACGTCTTGTACGCGTATATCGCTATTTGGTTAGTGACAACTTTATTCTATCTCGCAGGTATTGATGGCTTATGGAGTCATGAGCTTTGGTTGTATAGTGGGTACTTACCCTTGGGCTACATTTTGTGGCAGAAGCTGCCTCTCACGAAAAGGAATGTAAGTGTTGTGACTGTCATTGGTGTCGGGGCATTGGCATTAACCGTGTATATGGTCGTAACCAATAGCATCGCAGCAGAGAAATACACTGTTGGCCGCTGGCTCTCATACAAAACGCTGAATGTGGTCGCTGCAGCTAGCATGGTATTTATGCTATGCCGATACTTTGGTGAAGGGTTGTCGGAGAAGGCTAATAAAGTCATTGGCTTTATTAGCCAGCATAGTCTTGGTATTTACATCCTTCACCCAATTTTCCTCTGGCCGATGAAAGAATTTGCCTGGTATCAAGGACACCCAGGCTGGGTGATTCCGGTATGGATTATATTAAGTGGAAGCGGAGCGCTATTCGCCAGTTGGCTACTATCTCGCTCCGCAAAAACACGTTGGCTGTTGCCTTAGCGTTTCATCGCAAAATGAAGGAACTTATCACCTTGGTAAGTGAGGGTTCCTTTATCTCCGGGGTTGAGCGCATGGTAGTAATGAATGCCTACTTGAAACTCACGTTTTGGCCCTAAACGTCCTTTTTGAACGTATATCCAATACTCCTGATCCTCTTGTCCCGGGGCAGGATC
Organism: Vibrio sp.; assembly: GCF_984391705.1. NCBI lineage: Bacteria > Pseudomonadati > Pseudomonadota > Gammaproteobacteria > Vibrionales > Vibrionaceae > Vibrio > Vibrio sp. Next base: position 26,618 of record NZ_CFHWOM010000042.1, read on the forward strand.
GTCCACTTCGATCGCTTGTTTATCTAAAACGGTAATCTCCGCCGTTTGTTCCTGCGCACCTTGGCCTTGAATGTGTTTACTGTAAAAACTGTAGAATGCCCACGCACTCACTAAGATGAATACTAGAATCGCAACAATCAGTGTGATTGGCATGATGAGATCTCCCTTCTAATGTTGGCTATTCTAGCTGTTATTTCTTTTAGAGATGGGGCTTAGCGCAATTGAGTGATAACTTGGTGCGCATCTTGAATGAATTATTAGACGCATATCACATGGGCAATCGAAAATTGTCAGTATGCTGATATAGCTAGTTATTGATTCCTTTACATTAATTTACTAGGGAAACACTTTAGTTGTCAGTGATATCGGAGATAATGAACCGTGTGAGGTTGAATCACTGACAGAGATTGGGAATCGCAAGCCCAAGCTGGAAGAGGCTTTGTTTTGCCCCTAAACTTTTACTAGCGATGGAGGGAAGCCATGTCTGATATAGAGAAAGTTGTAGTCCGAACGCGTAAGCTAGAAAAGCTACTTCGTACCCAGTATCACGCCGAAGGTAAAGGCCTGCATCAGCTTATTACCAGCTGTGAGGAAAGGTTGCCTCATGATGTGATTGGTAAGCTGCGTTATATTGCGACGATTCGCAATAAAATTGTGCATGAAGAAGATTATAAATTGGATAGCCGGAGAGATTTTCTTACGACATGTGACGAATGTGAAAAAGAGCTGACTCCACGCAGTAGCCGTTTTGTCTGGCGAGCTGCGATCACTTTAATGACATTGATTACATTAGCGGCGCTACTGTTCTATTATGCTCATTGGGATGTGTTGTCGAAACATTTACAGTAAAAGCTTGAAAAGTTGAAGCTTTATCATTTGCTCAATAATTAGAAATGTGTCTACATATTAGGCATGTTTTGATTGTAAAATCTGCTGAAAAACAAAAAGGGACGCGAAAGCGTCCCTTTTTGTTTTATATGTTTTGACTAGTACATCATCGGCAGTGTCATTAGGCCAACAACAACCGCGATCATTACAAGTCCTTGTTTTTGTGAAGAAGTAATCATAACACTGCTCCTTATTAGTGATGTTTAATTCTATGCTTTTTAGAATAGCAGTGTTTTTATGGTTTGATCAAGTTTTTCTTTGTGTAAAGCCTGAAATTAGCAGTTTTATGACATTGTAAGTCGCGATATTACGCCTTTTTCCTGGTTTTTTTATTGTGTTTTCGCACTGGTTTTATTTTGTGCGCATGGCTTTGTTTTGATCTTAAGTGTTTGTTTTTTATTGTTTATTTGATTTTGTTTGTTTTGTTTTAAAAAGGTTTTTTCTTTTTTTAAGGGTTAAGGTTTTATTGCTGGATTTTTTGTTTTGTTTTTAGAGTTTGATTAGAGATTTATCATTTGATGAGAATAGTTGTCACCTTAGTCATTCTAATTGTAAGTTTAGATGTTGAAAATTTTAAGTCTGATTATATGTTGAACAGTGTTTTTAGTGTCTGATTCTTATTAAGTTGTTGTTTTTTATTTGTTTGTTTAAGTTGTTGGTGAGGTGGTTTTTTATTGGTGGGCGGTTTTACGGGTTAGTGGTGTATGCTGTTGGTTGATCCCTAAAATGCTAAGGTTTCTAATGTTTTTGCGTTTTTGAAGAAAGCATGGTGTGTTTCACGCGATTGATTGGCCCAGCAGGTGCTGGGGTACAGAAGCATAATCGAGATCCAAGTTTTGCTTTATCACTCTGGACATATTAAGTGCCCTCCCTACACTAGCGACTCAGTTTAAAAGAGGTGGTCGCATGTGGAGTTGGCTTTCAGTCGCACTATCAGGTTTTATTAGTATTTCTGCCAGTGAAAGCAATCAGAAGACACAAGCGGCAGTGTTTAAAACACTGTCGATGTTGATGTTAGTCGTCATGCTATGGAGCCAAGAAAGTCTTGTCGGACTTGCAGCATGGTGGGTGACTCTCGGGTTGGTGATCTCTATATTGGCTGACAACCTTTACCTCTTTAATAAGCATAAAAAACTCTGCTTCGCTGCTTATATTGGAGCTCAGCTTTGTTATAGCACTTCGTTTTGGCATCAACTGTCGGGTGAAATTGTTTGGTGGCTGCCTGCCATGTTACTGGCGATTGGCATTGTCGTGTTTTTCTTAATGCTACCTAAAATCGATAAGCTCATCTTTCCAGTGGTCATCATGGGTATGATGCTGCTGCAACTCAACTGGGCTGCCGGAGAAGTTTGGCTGTTTTCTGCAACATATGCAGGAGCCCTTGGTTTCTTGGGTACATTAGTACTTACGTTATCGGCCGGATTGCTGGCGGTTCATGATTACAGACACTCTATTGCTTATGGCCGCTACCTGATTTCTGGCAGTTACTTACTCGCGCATTCTCTTATTACCGCCTCTTTGATTATCTAAAATCAAGGTAATTCTAGTGAGTTGCCAGTACGCTTGAGCACAATGTAATCGTCGGAGATATTCAACCATGACTGAAATTCATGCTCATAAAGTCCTAAACTTGCTTAGAGAAAAGCCAATGAGTGAGGCTGAACTGCGTCAAGCCGTGAATCAAGAGTTTGGTGAGCAAGCAACGTTTCGCACCTGTAGCCTAAATGGTTTCGACTTAGATGCGCTGCTAACATTTTTTATCCAAAGAGAGAAAATCGTGCTGCAAGATGATAAGTGGGCGATTAACCTTGAGAGAGTGTGCAGTCACTAACATTCCTTGCGTTGTTACTCGGTCTTTTGCAAACGCACTGAGCAGACTGGGGATAGCGGTTTCATTTTAGCCTCCAAATTATTGAGCGACGTTGCTATACTGCGCGGTCTTTTTATACAGCTCATAAAACTGAACCGCTTTGGAGGCTAGTTCATGGACATTCTTTCTGCCGCAACCATGTTGTTTCTTATCATGGATCCGCTTGGCAACCTTCCAATTGTGCTCTCCATCTTAAAGCACTTAGACCCCAAACGTCGCCGTAAGGTATTGATTAGAGAATTGTTGTTCGCCCTAGGAATTTTATTGCTGTTCCTTTTCGCAGGTAAAAGTATTCTCAACTTCCTCCACGTTGCTCCAGAAACCTTGAGCATTTCAGGTGGTATTATCCTGTTTATTATTGCAATTAAGATGATTTTTCCAAGTGGTGGTAGCATCGTTGGCTTAGCCGCAGGTGAAGAACCTTTCTTTGTTCCAATGGCAATTCCAATGATTGCTGGACCATCGGTGATTGCGGCTTTGCTACTGCTCTCTAGTCAACATCCCGATAAGTTAATGGAATTGTCTGCAGCCGTATTGCTGGCGTGGGGTGTGACCTTTGTAATCTTGATGTTCTACGGCTTCTTCCACCGAATTTTAGGTGAACGTGGTTTGAAAGCGATAGAGCGCTTGATGGGGCTGCTTCTGATCATGATATCAACTCAGATGTTCCTAGATGGTGTGAAAAGCTACTTAGGCTAATGGATAAAAAATGCCGCGAATATGCGGCATTTTTGTTATTAGGACATATGTTTACGTCGGATGTCGAGTAGGGCAAAAATGCCGAAAATGAGGATGGACCATTTTTCCCACTTGCTCATAGATATCTTATCGCCGAAGGCGCCAATAAAAATCAACATTTGCAAGCCGTGCATAAAGAGTAAAAACGCAGCCATGATATAAAGTGCAATTGCAGCGTTGCCCGGGAATGGCATAAAGATGTTGAGAATTAAGATTAACCAGACAAAACCGATGGCGGCTTTCGCTAGTAACAGTAATGCTTTCATGACGACGTCCTTATAAGTCTTGTTGTCGCTCAAACAGGCGGTAGCACACTTGGCCAGCCGTTTTTTCTCTGTGGAGATGCCAGTGTGCAGGAATGGCCTCTAAAGCCAACTCTTTTTCTGTTTCAATATAAATCATTGCCCCTTCTGCGAGCCAGTTATTCTGCTCGAGCAGGGCAACGGTTTCATCGAGTAATCCTTTGCGAAAAGGCGGGTCGATAAATACAACGTGATGCGGTGTCCCTGGCTGTTTTAAAAAGCTCAATGCATCGGTGTTGTGTACCTTAATGTTGGTGGCTTTCAATGCTGAGATGTTTTGTTGCAGCTGTTTAAAGGCTGCCGGGTTGAGTTCAACCATAGTCACTTCTTCCGCTTGGCGCGAAGCTGATTCAAAACTCAAGCCTCCGGATCCTGCAAACAGATCTAAGCATTTGGCGCGTGGTACATCTTGTGCGAGCCAATTGAAAAGTGTTTCTTTTACTCTGTCTGTGGTTGGACGTAATCCTTCCGCATCATGAACAGGCAACTTACGACCTCTCCATAATCCGCTAATAATACGCACAAAGCCTGTGGTGGATGGCTTTTTTTGTGATGTGTTTTGCTGGCGACGTCTTACCATAGATTTTTTGACCGCTAATAAAGTGATACTATACCCAGTCGCTCAGCAATTAAGCCCTGAGTACAGCCCAAAATTCATTGATGACAGAGTGTACCCCATCGCTAATACGCTGGAAACTTTTCACTCTGTTGTCATTTTTCTTTTCTAGATAGGGATAATCCCTAAAGAAAAGAGTCATAGAGTAAATATAAGACAATCTAGGATAGCCCCAGATGACGGAAAAAAAGAAGCGCGGATTACTTTCTTGGCTTGGCTTTGGTGATGATGACCAGGCAAAACAGCCGGTTGAACAAAAAGAACAAGAGCAAGCTGAAAGTGAAGTTGTTGCCCAAGAGACGCAACCTGTTGAAGACGCGCCTCAGGAAGAGAACACTAAACTAGCAGAAGCAGAAGCAGAAGCAGAAGCAGAAGCAGAAGCAGAAGCAGAAGCAGAA
>NZ_CFHWOM010000043.1:0-27489 GCF_984391705.1 Vibrio sp.
CCGTAACCGTGGTGGCGATCACCGTGGTAACTACCGTGGCGAACGTGGCCATGGTCGTGGTAGCCGCAACGAAGGTTAATCCTCGAATACAAAAGAAAAGGGTACGCAATGCGTACCCTTTTTTTATCTGTAAAAAACACTTTAAACCAAAGTGTTCACAGCGCGTTAAAACTAGCTATTCTTACCAAAAATATACTTATCCATCATCGCAACCATGCGGCCGATTTCCGGTTTGGTAATCGTGTCGTTTGCACCTAGGGCTAAAGCCTTCGCGCGGTTATCGTCACTCATCAATGAAGAGAACATCACAATCGGCATATTAGTGTACGCTTCACTGTCACGTAGACGCTTAACTAAGTGCATACCATCCATACGTGGCATCTCAACGTCCGTTACGACACCGTCAATAAGCTCGCTGACAGGGAGACCTTCTTCTTTAGCTACTTCGATAAGATTCATCAGCTTTTCGTGCGCTTCACCACCATCTTTACAAGCAATGATGTTGTAGCCAGCCGAACTCAGTGTGTCTTGAATCATGGAACGAATAAAAGCTGAATCATCGACAACCATAACCGTCTTAGCATTACGTTTCGTAATCATGCGCTGATTCAAATCAACACTCTTATCAAGAGTGACGTCGTATTTTTCCATGCTCAGCTCAGGGTTGATATCAGCAATGATCTTCTCAAAGTCCAAGATCATAATGAGGTTGCCATCTTTACGTACAACGGCGACTACACAGTCTTGCTCACCAGCTTCAAGGAATTGGCTTGGAGACTCAACGTCATTCCATGAGATACGATGGATACGGCTAATCGAGTCGATAAGGAAACCATTCGTCATGTTATTAAAGTCAGTAACAATAACGAATTTACGAGTAAGATCCTTATTAGTTGGTACACCTAACCATCCAGCTAAATCAACGAGAGGAGTTAGAATGTCACGAGAAGAGAATACCCCGATCATGTGCGGTTGAGCATTAGGGTAGTCTGTCGTTTCAGGAACCTGAATAACCTCTCGAACTTTCGCTACATTGATCCCGTAGTAGCACGTTTTCTTGCTACCATCAGGCATCTGTTTAACCAGATGAAACTCAATTATCTCTAACTCGTTAGTACCACTTTCGGTGAGTATCGTACTACTTGATACACTCATATTTATTTATGCCTACGCTATAACTTTCGGGGTATACATTCTTTGTAACTGCTATTAAGTCATTTGTAAATTCCATTTGCAACAGTTACCTATTGTTGCGGTTAACACAACAACAAATTCTTTTAATCAATAGGTTGCCATTGAGCTGGAGGCGTGAGCTTCCACCTCTCCATTGCCGCTTTTGAGTAGATTGCATTCCCCTGATTTCCGATTTGAATCGGTATATTACGTGCCGATTCACCATTTACTATTTTATTTACAATCGAAGCCGCAGTTACCCCTTGGCTACGACCAAATAACACCACACCACCAGCCGCTTTATCTTCCCCAACCGCAAAATCCCAGAACGCAAATACTGGCAATTCCGAATGATGGTGAGTCCAGCTTATTATTTCTTCAGAAGAGACGTTGTGCCCGTCATTATCAACTAGGGTTTGGTACAAGCCTACTATCACAACAGAAAATCCTTCATCAGGCGCTGAGAGAATGAATTGGTGCCATTGCTGCTTACTCTCAGCAGCAACGATCTCTACCTCTACACCTAAGTTTTCCTTTATTAGTGAATACTGTCTCTGAATATATTGGCGTGCGATGGTCGATGTGATCCCACTGTCGAACATGATGCGCACTTTCATGTCTTGATTGGGCAGAATTTTCTTCAACTCTCCGAGTGTCTTAACAAACAGTGGCCGCTCTAAGACGCCGGTAATTTGCGCTCGGCCACGATAGTTGTTGAGAACTTGCCTTGGATTGGAATTGATACCCAGAAATACAACAGAAATCGGCTCATTAAATACCTTAGGCCACATATATTTCAGCGCGTTGTCGTCGCCTAAAATCACGACATCTGGCTTCACCTCTTGATACTTTTGCCAAGCCAGTTGCGCCATTGCCTCGTATTCACTCGACGCCAAACGTTTAGTGTCCATTTGGAAGGTTTCTAGATCGATATCTTTATGCAAAGTATCGTTTAGTCCCTGGACATAACTTTTGTCCCACTCAAACTCTGAATGATAGCTTTCAATAAGTAGGACCTTAGTCGCCCAAACAGGGCAGGAGAACAGAAACATAATAGCTAGCCAGCGCATGGTCATTCTCCCAGTTAATCAACAATACTTTCAGTTTAGTCAGCAAAACTCTAATTACCCAATCAATTACGCTCACGTTTAAAAAGAGCTAGCTATACTGAACGTTATAGCACTTTCATTGTAGGTTGATATGAGCCGAACGAAACAATTCGAAGAGAGTATTCACAACCCTTTCTACAGTCGCATCGGTCGTCGTATCATCCTTATTATGATTATACTGAGTGGCGCGATTACCTTGAGTACCACTTTGCTTCAACTTTCATGGGACTATAAAGAGCAGTTTAATTCGATTGAACAACGCCAGCTTGAAATTCGAGACGTTCACGCTCCCCTGCTCGCCGCTTCTCTTTGGTCCTTTGATCTCATCGTTCTTCAACAAAGAATCGACGGCCTAGTGAATTTGCCTAGAATCGATTATCTGCGCATAGAATCTGATGGCTACATATTTGAAGCAGGAATAAAGGTGACCGAAAGCGTCGTTGGTTCGAGCTACCCTCTAGTTAACCAAAACCCCGAATCATCTGTATATGAACAAGTGGGTGAAGTCTACGTAGAATCAAACGCTCAAGAAGTCTACGACTATTTAATTCGTCAGTTTATCCAGACTCTGTTAATTAATATGTTCCGTACACTCTTCGTTTGTACGATCGTTTTGTATGTATTCCACCGAAGCCTAAACCAACGCATTTTTTCCATTGCACAGTACCTACGCAAGTACAATCCTCGGCACCCATCGAGTCCCCTTATCCTCCCTCATACCCGCTTGGTGTCAGAAAAAGACGATGAACTCGATTGGCTAGGAGAAGAAACAAACAAAATCACCTCCAATATGTCTGTGCTGTATCAAAACATTCGCGAAGAACAGCTCCGCCTCAATGATTTTGCGTTAGTTTCTTCGGACTGGTTATGGGAAACAGACAATACTGGACGATTGATTTATTGCTCTGACAATATGCAAAAAGTGCTTTCCATCGATGTCACGGCTAAGCCAACCTTTAACAAGGTTGATGCTCTAAAAGAGTGTTTCGATTTACAGCGACATTTATTGCGCCACTCTGATTTTTCCAAGTGTGAGGAAAAAATCACTGTCAACTGCATCACCATCTACCTTATGTTTCAAGGGCGCGCGCACTTTGAAGACGACAAGTTTCTTGGTTTTCGAGGTTCAGCCATTAATATCACCGAGCTGAAGACTACCCAACTTGACCTAGAAGAACTCAATCAAAACCTCGAACACACCGTCGCGATCCGTACGGTAGATTTAAAGCAAAGTATGGAACAATTGCAAAAAGCGCAAGATCAGCTTGTTGAACAGGAAAAGCTAGCTGCACTAGGAGGCTTAGTTGCAGGCGTTGCCCACGAAGTAAATACACCGCTTGGTATTGCGGTAACAGCCACGTCAGTCATTCGTGAAGCAACACAAGAGCTGAACTTGGCCTTCAGTCAACAAACATTAACGAGCCAACAATTTGAGGAGGTAATGAGTCGACTGTCTGATGGTAGCACCATGCTCGAACACAACTTGGAACGCGCGGCTAAACTGATACGAGATTTTAAACAAACCGCCGTTGATCAAGTATCCGAGAGTCGCAGCCAGTTTAATATTGCGCAAGTCCTCGATGCGCTCATTGCCAGCCTTCATCCAGAAACACGAAAAATACCCGTTGCTCCCTTACTTGACGGAGATACCCAGCTTCAGATGAACAGTCTACCAGGAGTGATTACGCAAGTTGTGTCCAATTTGATACTTAACAGTGTGAATCATGCTTTCTCTGAACAGTCTGAGCCCAAAATTCGTATCGCTTATCGTCAAGAGGAAGAAAACATCATTTTCGAATACACCGATAATGGATGTGGGGTAGAGCCCTCACTTCACCATAAAATATTTGAACCATTTTACACGAGCAAACGAGGAAAAGGCGGATCTGGCCTTGGGCTCAATCTGGTGTTTAATTTGGTCACACAGAAACTCAAGGGCCAGCTTGAGTTTGAGTCTGATGTCGGTAAAGGTGTCCGTATGGTACTAACCGTTCCAAAAGATTTGCCTTTCGACACCCAATTTAATTGACCCTTGTATAAGGTAGTTTAGAAAGAGCAAATTTAGTCAGGCAGTGATTTTCGAATATCTAGGAATTGTTGCCAGTTCGCCAACATCAATTCAACCAATTGCGGCTCAAAATGCCGACCGCTTTGTTGAACGATTTCATTTCTTATATCATCATCACTCCAAGGCTGTTTGTAACTACGTTTAGAGCCTAGGGCATCAAATACATCAGCTAACGCAGCAATGCGACCAGAAATTGGAATGTTTTCACCAGACAAACCTTTAGGGTACCCAGTGCCATCCCACTTTTCATGATGACTACCCGCAATTTCTTTTGCCACTACGATTAAGCGTCGTTTAGATTTACTGAGTATGTCGACCCCATAGTCGACGTGCCTTTTCATCTCGTCCCACTCTTCCGCGGTTAACTTGCCCGGCTTGTGTAAGATTGAATCGGGAACCGCGACTTTTCCTACGTCATGAAGTGGAGCTGCCAATTTCAATAGTAGGACTTGGTCTTCATCTAGACCATACAGCTCACCCAGTTTTTCACAGATAAGTGCAACTCTCTGAACATGTGCGCCCGTCTCCTTACTTCGAGCTTCTACCGCATTCGCTAAGTTATACACCAGCTCTTTGGACGTCTCTTTGATATCGATAAGTAAGCTGAGATTTTCAAATGTCAGCCCAATATTGTGCATGTAGATCTCAAGCAGCTGAATATCAAGCTCATTGAGTTCTCGGTTGTAATTCACATACAGAATACTATCGACGCCTTGGTGGTCGTGACCAAACAACACGAAGGCATCACCAAAGTTCTTCGAACGACGCTCATCAATCGCTTCAATGCACCTAGATGCAACCTCTTCAGGAAGCTTATCAAAAGAACACTCACTGTAGCAGTTGACATAGTCTCCAGAGGCGGCAAGAGTCATTGAGCGAGATTCTTCCCCTTGCGGGCGGGGTTTAACAACACAATAAAAAGCCGATTCCTCGAGTTTCAATAATGAGGTTAGCTGCTCTAAGACCGAGCTGGCGTAAGTTTGAAAAGAGGTGGTGTTCTGGACCTTAGCGGATGATTCGATGACTTTCTTAAGGCCGTTCTTTTGCGCCTCAATCAATTTTAAGTCACGATAGGCGCGCAGCATCGAGTATAAAACGGTCTTCAGTTTCTGAGTCGTGAGTTCCGTCTTCTCTTTGTAATCGTCGATTTCATATTCACGAATGACGGTATCTTCGGGAGCCTGCCCTGCCTGACCAGTTCGCAAAACTAAGCGGATAACTCTATTTTGTAGTTCATCGCGTATGAAACGTACTAGATCGAGTCCAGCATGTTCGCTTTCCATCACTACATCAACGAGCGCTAAAGCTAAATCTGGGTGAGACTGACAAAGCGCCCTAGCTTCAGAGCCGGAATAAGCCGACATCAAGTCTAGCTTTTTACCATCGAACTCAAAACCGGAAAGCGCCAAGCGTGTAATTTGATGCATCTGCTCATCGTCGTCCACCAGCAATACTTTCCACGTATCGCGAGCACGCGGTTCAGAAGACTTTAACTGAGGGTCGTTATCCTTCTGAGCGCGATGATCAGCAAACAAGTCCATCATCTACCTAACCTCAACTTTTGTAGCATCTAGTTTAGGTTTAGCACAAGCTCCAACAATCTGCTCGGTTACTTGTTACCCCCTAGCTTATGCACTTTGCTTGTAAACCACGCAGTTACGTCCTTCGCTTTTGCCTTGGTACAGAGCTTCATCTGCTTCTGAAAAGAGATCGTTGTTTTCACTTAGTTGCTCAGCTTTTATTGGACCGATGGCACCCACTGTAATACTGGTATTGATATCGCCTAGTCGTGTTTCAACCGGATGACTCTCTATGGCCTTTCGGATGTTATCGAGATCCATTTCTGACCTAGAGGAATACGGGACCAGACACGTAAACTCCTCCCCTCCCCAACGCACAATTTGACTTCCTGTAGGCGCCGCTGCTTGTAGTCGACTGGCCGTTTCTACCAATACGTCATCGCCGACATCATGCCCGTACCTGTCATTGATTGATTTAAACTTGTCGAGATCAACCACTGCGAGCGTATATAAGCTTTCATTGTCTGCTTGCTCTTTTGCCCACTGCTCGTAATAGCGGCGATTCTTCAATCCTGTCAGAGGATCCGTAGTAGAGATTGCCGACAACTCTCTATTTTTGCGCACATACTGAACTGAACGATAAGCCATAAAGATCAGTGACCCGATGCAAACAACAGACATCAGCAGTAATACTCGATTACGCAGTTTCTGCTTCTCCATCGAAAGCTCGTCTAAACGCGATTGAGCATCGAGTAAGTCACGTTCTTGCATCAGTTGTTTGTTAACAAACTTTTCTTCAACCAAATAGAGTTCACTCTGACGACGGTCGAACAGCAGTTCTTTCTCGTTTTGGTAATAGCGCTTATACATCTCTAGCGCGAGAGTAGCGTTACCTTGCTTGTCATAGGCATCAGACAAAAAACGATACACAGCGATGAGCCAGTTTCTCGCTCCCATTGTTTCGAAAAATTGCTGAGATTCTTGGCCTAATGAGACGGCTTTTTCTATGTCGCCCATGCTTAGCGCAATCTCCGCTTGCAGCAATAAACATTGCGCATGCTCACTTGGAAACGACTCAGATTCCCCTCCCTTTGTACAAGTCCTTGCCGTGTCCAACGCTTGCTTTAAGTTACCTTCTGCTTTCTCTGCGTAAGCAAGAGCCTTCGTTGCAATTAACTTTTGTCGAGTTGGGGAAGCGTCATTCAAGTAACTGAGCAAATTGTTATACGCTATTCGCGCTTCGACAGGCTCATTCAACCGGTAATGTACGTACACAAGATTGCCATACAAGATCAGGGGCACACCGTTCTCAACCAAGTTACTTCGTAAATATGATTCAAGCGAACGATCAAAAAATCGCTTGGCTTGCTGCCACTCTTCAAGCTGAACATAAAGAAAACCCATATTGCTAAGAAGCTTACTGTTATAGATATGTTCAGGGTAGCGCTTGCCTAACTCAATGCCTTTATGGAAATAGTTCTGAGCACTCACGTAATCACTGATTTCATTGTGAAGCGCTCCGGCGGTGTTGTAGATCTTTACTAACAGGTTTTCATATCGAATACGCTTAGCGATCTCTTTCGCTGTTAGGATCTTTTCTAAGCCAAGCTTTGGCTCTCCGTGCTTAGCATGCTCGATACTTTGCTCAACTAATGCGCTGGCTAAGACCCACTCTATGTTTTCTTTTTCAGCAAGGTCTAACATCAATTGATTGTAATACGTAACTTTTTCATTGTTTTGCATATGCAATGACACATTCACCATGATCATGTATCGATACGCGGTTTCGATCGGTTCTTCCATACGCCAAAGCTGAGAATGCTGAATGTTCAGTCGAGCCATTGCCTGTTTAGGTTTACTTCGTGAAAGATCTCGCAACTCCACCAGCTCGCGGCCGTAGTCGGTTTTAGCCACAAATGTATCGGGTTCAAATGGCTCAGAAACAAAGGGCGCTTGCTCGCTACCAGAGAATGGCCGAAAGAGGTAAATAGATAGGAAAAAGAAGGCAACTATCGCAATCGACAACAGTTTAAAGAATCTATACACAGTCGCTATTTTATAATTACAGAACGAGAGCCTGTAATTATAAAACAGACCAAGATGAACAACAATACGTCGTACTTATTAATAACAAACTTGTTGAACTGTAGCTCGCTCAACTAACGTAGGTTCAAGCTGTACAATTTGAGCATCACTGCTGTGACCATCTAACTTATTCAACAACGCTTCTACAGCGGCTTTACCCAAACGGTATTTAGGTTGATGAATGGTAGTCAACGATGGCGTCATAAACTTTGATATTTGAATATCATCATAGCCAATAATGGAAAGATCCTCCGGAATGCGAACTCCCTTTTCATTAGCCGCATTGATAACACCCATCGCCATCATGTCATTTGAAACAAACAATGCGCTAGGCAGTTTGCCTTTTTCGTACATCTTGTTGAATGCACTGTAGCCCCCTTCACATTCAAAATCCGACTCGATGATCCAGTTTGGATTGAAGTCTAGTTGAGCTTCGTTAAGGGCTCGCTTGTAACCTTCGTAACGCATTTGAGCTTGGTGTTTTACCAAAGGCCCTGTAATGCAACCAATGTCTTTATGACCAGCTTCAATAAGGTGCTTGGCGGCTATGTAGCCACCTCGTAGAGAATTATCTTGAATCTTGTCACTGGTAAACAGCATTGGGCCCCAATCCATCACTACGACAGGAATGTCCGGGTACTTCTCAAAGACATCAATTCGCTCACCTTCAAGAGATGAGCACATCAAAATCAAGCCATCGACCCGTTTCTGCAATAAGGTATTGATGGATTCGCGCATACGCTCATTGTCACCTTCCGTGTTACACAGAATCAGGTTGTACCCTTGCTGGTAACAGCTACGCTCCACACCTTTTACAACTTCACCAAAAAATGGGTTAGTCGAAGTGGTCACGAGCATACCAATGGTTTTGGTTCTGTTGACTTTAAGGCTTCGAGCTAATGCGGAAGGTGTGTAGTTGAGTTGTTTTGCTGCATTGTTCACCCGCTCTGAGATCTCTTCACTGACAAAGCGGGATTTATTGATTACATGGCTCACCGTAGACGTAGAAACACCCGCAAGTTTGGCAATGTCTTTCATTGTAGCCATGTAATACTCTCCGTGGTTGGCTTGGGCAGTTGGCCCTAATTAATTGCGCTCAGCGAGAAATGCATCGACCTCTTCACGAGTTGGAATTGAGGTCTGCGCGCCAAATCTTGTAACAGAGATTGCAGCCGCAGCATGAGCAAACTTGATGGCTGATTCTAGAGGTAAATCTTCCAATAGACCAGTGACCAATGCCCCATTAAACGTATCGCCAGCAGCCGTAGTATCGGTAGCCTCTACTTTAAAGCCCGGAATCAACTCTCCACGGCCATTTTGGCTCAACCATACTCCTTTCGCACCAAGAGTAATCATTACGATCTCGATGCCCTTACCATGAAGTGCATTCGCCGCTTCTTGTGCAGTTTCATTATCGCTAACCGTAATACCTGTCAGCACTTCCGCTTCTGTTTCATTGGGTGTAATCACATCAACGCAAGCCAGCAGCTCATCAGACAGCTCACGAGCTGGCGCAGGATTTAAGATAACGTTGGTTTTCGCCTCTTTCGCGACACGCGCAGCCTTTTCAATGCCACACATTGGCGTTTCAAGCTGCATCAATAAGTACTTAGCTTGGCGAATTCGCTCCAGATCAGGTTCAATCGCTTCTGCTGTCAGCTTGGCATTCGCCTCCGCGGAAATACAAATACTGTTTTCACCGCTGTCTGAAACCTGAATCATCGCAATACCTGTCGGGCAATTAGGTTGCATTTTAACACCCATGATATTGATGCTGTCTAATTTGAAGTTTTCGCGGATATTGATACCAAAGGCATCATCACCAACACAGGCAATAAAACCCGTGTCTGCTTTCAAGCGAGCTGCGGCTACTGCTTGATTAGCACCTTTGCCACCCGGGATAACTTGATAATTACGACCATGAAGCGTCTCGCCAGGGCGAGGGAAAGAAGGCACTTGAAGAACATGGTCAGCGTTAACACTACCTAAAACCACTAACTTATTCATACGGTTATCCTCGACTCAATGGAGTCTTTTATACATTTTGAACAGGAGTAATAAGTTTGCGCTCTCTTTGATAATCTCGTTAAAGCGCAAACTTATTTGCCCTCCTCTCCTCTACGACAGATAAAAGAGAAGAGAAAGGCGAAATATATTACTTAGCGATCACTTTCAAAGGTACAGGAATGTACGCTTCTACTGACGCACCTTTAAGTACTTTGTCTGCAGTTTCGATACCTAATGAACCAATTAGATCAGGCTGCTGTGCAACTGTTGCTGCTAGTTTTCCACGGTTAACCGCAGCGATGCCGTCGTCTGTGCCATCGAAACCGACGATCATTACGTCTTTACCTGAAGCCTGCACTGCACGCATCGCACCCAGTGCCATTTCATCGTTCTGTGCAAACACAGCTTGAACATCTGGGTTCGCTGCAAGCAAGTTTTCCATTACGTTCAGACCTTTCGTACGGTCAAAATCAGCAGGTTGGCTTGCAAGCAGATCCATTTGGCTGCCTTTTACTGCATTCATGAAACCTTCACCACGCTCACGAGCCGCTGATGTTCCAGCAATACCTTCTAGTTGGATAACTTTCGCTTTTTCACCCACTTTTTCCATGATGTAGTGACCCGCCATCTCGCCGCCGACCACGTTATCTGAAGCAATGTGACTCACTACTTCACCACGGCTTGCACCACGGTCTAACGTCAATACTGGGATGTTCGAACGGTTCGCCATACGAATCGCATTAGAAACGGCATCAGAATCTGTAGGGTTGATCAGAATCGCTTTCACGCCACGAATAGTTAGATCTTCCACGTTTGAAAGCTCTTTACTCGGGTCGTTTTGCGAATCTAGAACAATTAGGTCATAGCCAAGCTCTTTCGCTTTCGCTTCAGCACCATCTTTCATTGTGACAAAGAATGGGTTGTTCAGCGTAGACAGTACGATAGCCATCGTATCTTGAGCCTGTGCTGAAACAGAAACGGTTGATGAAAGAAGTGCGGCAGAGATAAGCGTTGCTAATTTTTTCATTGTGTTGGTCCTTGTGTAGGGTGTGATGCTTAGAGCATTCTTTTAGTTGCATCCACTAATTAACGTGAATTTCAATCGTTACCGTTATTGTTAAAGCAATACTTAATGTGCCTAACGCTAGTAGTAACTTTAAATAAGTGAGTTTCATAACAATCCCTTTTAGTTATCAGTAGCTAGGTTCTCCCTAGCTACTGATAACTAGGGATTACTTGTTCTTGTTATCGACCAGTACCGCAAGAAGGATAACGACTGCTTTTGCGATCATTTGGTAGTAGGAAGATACGTCCAGTAGGTTTAGAGCGTTATTTAGGAAGCCAATGATTAGAGCACCGATTAATGTACCCATAATGCGACCTTTACCCCCCATTAAGCTCGTGCCACCCAATACAACCGCTGCGATGGCATCTAGCTCATAACCCATACCTGCGGTTGGCTGCGCGGAAGAAAGTCGAGAGGTAATGATGATGCCCGCAAGTGCAGCTAGCAGACCACAAATTGCGTAGACGCCAATTTTCACTCGATCCACATCAATACCTGAAAGACGTGTCGCTGATTCATTCCCACCTAGTGCATAGACATAACGACCAAAGCGTGTGTGATTAAGTAGGAACCAAGCGGCAGCAAATACGATCACCATCAGCCATACTGGCACAGGGATACCCAACGCGTAGCCAGTACCAAACCACGCAAACGCATCAGCCGTGTCAGTAAAACCTGTAGAGATAGGTCGACCGTCGGTGTACACCATGGTGACACCGCGAAGCAATGTCATTGTTACAAGCGTTGCGATAAACGCCTGCACCTTACCTTTGGCAATAATGATTCCACTGATCGCGCCTAGTGCAGCGCCTGCGACAAGCGCCGTCGGCACAGCAATAAGAACTGGTACTTCCATCGCGATTAGGCTTGCGGCAAATGCGCCACAAAGGGCAAGCACAGAGCCTACGCTCAAATCGATACCCGCCGTCAAAATAACCAACGTCATACCAACCGCAATAATCGCGTTCACAGACGTTTGACGAAGGATGTTAAGAATATTGTCTACGGTGAAAAAGTTAGGGTTAAGGAACGATACGACAACAATCAAGAATAGTAGGGCAATCAGTGACTTTTGCTCAATAAGCCACTCCTTACTCAATAGCTTTTTACCGCTTGTTTCATTTGGTTTGCTCATGGTATTGGTACTCATACTGCTTCCTCGATAATCTTTTTGCCAACGGCACATGCTAGTAATTTTTCTTGGTCTGCATCTTTTGCGTCAAATTCACCGCTAATGCGACCTTCATGCATCACCATGATGCGATCACTCATACCCAGAACTTCTGGCATCTCAGAAGAGACAAGAATGATGCTCATGCCGTCTGCTTTAAACTTGTTAATAAGCTGGTAGATCTCTTTTTTCGCACCAACATCAACGCCACGAGTTGGTTCATCAAGGATCAGTACGTTTGGTTTGGTCATCAGCCCCTTAGCAATCGCAACTTTTTGCTGGTTGCCACCCGAAAGGTTACCGATGATTTGGTCACGAGTTGGAGTTTTGATATTGAACAGCTTGATGAAGTCTTCTACCGCCATCACCTCTTCACTGTGTTGGATACGCCCGCCTTGGGTTAACTTATCCAGTGAACAAAGTGACATGTTCTCTTTCACGGATAAGCCAAGTACTAAGCCATCGCCTTTGCGATCCTCTGAGATGTAAGCAATACCATTCGCGAGGCCATCTTGGGGACTCACAGGGTTAATGGTTTTGTTGTTGAGGTTAATCACCCCACGCTCACTCGGTAACGCTCCATAGATAACTTTCATTAGCTCAGTACGACCTGCGCCCATTAAGCCCGAAACACCCAGGATTTCACCACGTTTAAGGGTAAAGCTAACGTCATGAACGCCAGAACCAGTTAGGCCAATGACTTCCAAACAAGTATCGCCGTGCTGAACATCGATGCGCGGGTACTGCTCATCTAGTTTACGGCCAACCATCATTTCAATCAGGCCATCTTCGTCGGTATCGCAGACTTGGCACTCTCCGATAAACTTGCCATCGCGCAGTACGGTAATGTCATCGCAAATCTCAAAGATCTCTTTCAGGCGATGAGAAATATAAACGATGCCACAATCCTGATCGCGCAATTCGTTAATCACCTTGAACAAAGATTCGGTTTCAGTATCAGTCAGCGCGTCTGTCGGTTCATCCATAATGATGACCTTAGACTCAAACGAAAGTGCTTTAGCAATTTCAACCATTTGTTGCTCACCCAAACTTAAATCGCCAAGCAGGGTTTTCGAGCTGTGTTTTACATTCAGGCGAGCAAGCAACTTGTCCGCTTCTGCGTACATTTTGTCCCACTGAATGCGGCCAAACGCACCAGTAAATTCACGACCTAAAAAGATGTTCTCGGCAATAGTGAGCTCTGGAATTAAGTTCAGCTCTTGGTGGATAATGCTAATACCCGCCTCTTGAGAATCTCTTGGGCCTTTAAACGCGGCGGCTTGCTCTTGGTAATAAATAGAGCCCGCATCTTTGCTGTAGATACCAGTCAAAACCTTCATTAGCGTCGACTTACCAGCACCATTCTCGCCCATTAGCGCCATAACGCGTCCTGGGTATACATTAAGGCTCGCTTTGTCGAGAGCCTTAACGCCTGGAAACGCTTTTTCAATCTCGCTGAGCTGTAAGATGGCTTGAGTCATAATCTGTCCTCAATCGTTCGGGGGTTAAAAAACCACGCCAGCTTGGAAAATGACGTTTGCATACGGAGTGCATTCACCAGTCCGCACAACAGCTCTGCTTGAAGATGTGCGTACTTTGAACTCTTCATGCGGCACATAAGACACAGAGATGCGCTTACCTGTCGTTTCTTGTTCAGCCGAGATCTCAGCCATCAGAGCGTCATGATGAGAAGGACTCACATCTTTAAATTCACTGGCAATGATCACACCTTCAATTTGAGACTCGCTCATGATCACTCTCACCGTTTCAAGAAAACTTGGCACACCATGAGTTAGAGCTAAATCAATGCGCTGAACTTCATCAGGAATCGGTAAACCTGCATCACAGATGGTGATTTCATCTGTATGTCCCAGTGTTGCCACTAGGTAAGAAAGTTCAGAGTTAATCAGGGTACTTTTTTTCATCTCATCGACCTATCGAATACACATTCAAACAACTTTGAGCTTCAATTTCACATGGAATTATTATTGATAGAAAACTCATCGAAACGTTTCGATGAAATACTAATACCTAGATTTATAATTACGAGACCACTATCAAGAGAGTGTGAATCAGATCCTCTTTAATGAATAAGAACATCAACACAAGGTGACACAGCTCACCCATCGAAACGTTTCGATATTGGTTTTTTTGTCATTATTAACCGTATTCCTACACACATGCTGAGCATTTTTCTGTATAGTTGCGCCAGATAAATTTAGGATGATGATATGAAAAAGCTACCACTCGTTTTGTTCGCCTTGTTCGCTCTATCTGCATGTAAAGATGAGGTCGGGACCCAAAATTGGTGTGACCACAAAGCTGAAGCACCTAAAAGTGAATGGAGTGCTCAAGATGCTCTCGATTACGCTAAACACTGTGTGCTACAGGACGCCGTAGGCAGTGAATCATGGTGTGAAGAAATGGGCGATAAACCCAAAGGTGATTGGAGTGCAAACGAAGCGAATAACTTCGCAACACACTGTATTATCTAAAGTTAGGCTCTTGACCCGTTAAGTCAAAAACCGATAGTCTAGTTACAATAAAAACCCATCAACAAGGATGTAATGATGAAAAAATTAACTGCCCTTATTTTCCTAGCGATGTCGCTAACAGCGTGTACTGAAGTTGGCAGCGAAGCCTGGTGTAATGACTTAAAAGAGAAACCCAAAGGTGACTGGAGTGCTAACGAAGCAAAAGATTTTGCAAAGCACTGTATTTTATAACCAAAAAGAGCAGCGTTAAGCTGCTCTTTTTCTTTCCTTAGCTTCTAAGCTCTCTCTTCCAGCGCTATGTTGTTATTTGCCCACAACAGTGCCTGGAGGCGGTTCTTAGCGTTTATTTTCTTGAAGATATTGTGTAGGTGCGTTTTAACGGTGTTCTCACTCACAAACAGCTCATCGGCGATTTGCAAATTGGAAGCGCCATGCCCCAATAAACGCATGATTTCTTTTTCACGCTTAGTTAAATTGGCATAAGCTTGGGACGTAGTAACGGTATTAGCACAGCGGAAGTATTCGATATAGTCCTGAGCAACTTTGCGTGATAGCCACATCTCGTCATTCATTATCTTGTCCATACCTTTCAGCAGAAGCGAGATGTCGTCTTCTACGTAAAACACTCCCACTAAGTTGCGCCACTTGAACAGTTGAGTCGACGTTGCATCTTGAGGGCAATTAATGACAATTTCTTTTACCGCCGCTTCATTACTCGCTTTTATCTGGCTATATTCGTTGAATCGTTCGTCGTCTAGGTATTGAAAATCGAACAAAACAAAATCACCCAGTAAACGACCATCTCCGTTGTAAGCTTGCAAATCATCGACTGAGACGATATTGACTGTTAGCTGAAGCCCTCTTTCCAACGAATCCTTAAATAAATTCGATTGCATGCTCACATCAGACAAAAGTGTGATTTGGTAGTTTTTACTTTCTGTCATTGAGGAATTCTCCAGCTCCGCTCATTAGATAACTTAAAACTATCGTTTAGATACAAATAGTCAACATCACAGGTCTTACAATCGCGACACCTAACAGGACAATTACGTTACATTTCAAAAGGATATTTTAAAATCTCATTTTTGAGAATGGTGATTTATACTTCGAATCGCTCTTTTTTTGAATTATAAACACGATAAAACATCATAATTAGCATGATCACAAATGCGTTCAGAGAAATGCCACCTCCGCTTTGTGAACTCATTGATTCAATGGGGTTTTCTACTGGACTACTATCATTTTCGTTTCTTACTAAGGTTCTAACACCGTTTTCATAAGCAATATATGCTTTAGGGATCTCCTGACCATTTAATACCCTTTCTATCCAAGCCTGATAATCAAACACATCCGTGAATACTGAAGTCACATTGTAACGGGTATCCCCGCAAACAATCGGCCCGAAACTCGTGATCCCTACCTGTATATAATCTACGCCATTGTAATAGTACACTGGACCACCAGAATCACCGGAGCACGTAGAGTTTTGGTAACCGTCTTCCTCTGCGCCTCCAAAGCAAAGTTGTTTGCTCGTTATCGCACTACCAATTTCGGCTTGGCACGCTCCTGTAGATACGAGCTCAAGGCTAGTTTCCAATAGCTCGGTGTCCCCTGGTTGGTTACCTTCGATGTACCCATGACCTACAGCAACAAATTCTGCGTTATTTGGATAACTATCATTGAGTTGTGTGTTTAATAAGCTTCGCAGATTACCGACCTGAAGTGGGCTTTCAAGCTTCAAAATCGCAATATCATCGCGCCATAAATCGACTGAAGAATCGGAGTAGGTGTCTGGATAATAGTATTCGGCAACACGAGCTTGAGGGTGATTTAAAAACTGGTCTTCATCCTCTAACTGAGGGGCAACAACGGTGTATAACATGGTAGAGTCTTGATCATATATACAATGCGCCGCAGTTAATACATGCTCATCATCAATCATGGTCGCACCGCAAAAACTGTTAGTACTATAAAGGGTTTCGCTGCGAAAGAAGAGACTGGCAAAGGAGGGATAGTTGCTAATGTTGGCTGTCGAACCGTTGACAATATAGGGCTCAACTTCAAACGAATGTGACAGTGGACTCGCGAAGATGACTGCAATGCTAAAAATTCGCCATGACATAAACATCCCCTCTAAACGTAAGCCTCACTCTTTAGTTTAGTTTACGAATAGAGGGATGATTGGTTCAAAGCGTCTACTAAGCGCGTTTCTTTCTCAGTGAGAGCAAACCTAATGCAAACACTGATAACCAACCCAGTGATCCACCACCACTGCTGCTGCCTGCATCGACATGCTCACTTGATGCCTTAACTTGCGACGTCGCATTTTCAACAAGTTGACGAGTTGAGCCTTGAGTTACAACATGATACTTAGGTACTTCGCCACCATTGATCACACTGTTGATCCAAGTTTCGTAATGATATACATCGGTAAATGCTGAAGTAGCTGGTTCTGTTCTATCGCCACATTCCTCTGGCCCAAAACTTGTGATGCCCACCTGAATGTAACCAATATTAGTACCGAAGTCGGCATATACTGGCCCACCGGAGTCACCGTTACATGTCGAGTTTTTATAGTTGCCGATCAATTCACCGTCGAAGCACAATTGCCCATCAGTTGTTCCACAACTGGCATCCCCAATCAACGTCAAATCGGTTTCTAGTAGGATGCCATCAGAATCAACATTACCGTTAACTAAGCCATGACCAATTGCCATGTATCCATTTGTTTGGGACAAGGTGGCTTTACTGCGGTCAAAGTTTAGGCGATTAACATAATTTGGAGAGCCGGACAGCGAGCGAGAGACCTTAATAATCGCTATATCGTTTGGCCACCTTAGGGCTGAAGAGTCTACATAATTATCTGGATAATAAAATTCCTCAGCGCGCACTGACTCGTACTGACCATTCAAGTAGCCCTCTTCATTGGTGACCTTAGGGACAATCCATGTGTGTAACATGGTGTCATAGTCGCTATAAATGCAGTGTGCCGCTGTCAGAATGTAGTTTTCATTAATGACCGTCGAACCACAGTAGTTGCCATAGTATCTACCGTTATCGAAATAGAGACTTGAAAAAGATGGGTAGTCATTAATGTCAGCTGGAGACCCATTGACAATATAAGGGGTCGGCTCAAATGCATACACAGCAGATGAGGCTAAAATAGGCAAAATTAGTGCGAGCCTTTTCATACGATTGTCCTTTATAAGTTTACTTAGCCATCATACATACAAAAAAACCTCTCAGTCGAGAGGTTTAATTCACATTTCAAATGATGCTTACAAACGCTTAACCGCGGTAGTAACGCTGAGGTACAAATGGCATTTTCTCAACCGTCATTGGCAGTTTTTTACCACGAACTTCGGCAAACAACTCAGTACCTACAGCCATAAGATCGGCACGAACATAAGCCATTGAAACTGGTTTACCTGCGTTAGGGCCTGCTGTACCACTGGTTACAACACCAACTTTGTTGTCATCAACATCGAACAGTTCAGTGCCTTCACGTACTGGAGCTTTGGTTTGGCCAACTAAACCAACACGCTTGCGAGTCACGTCTTTCGTTTCAATCTGCTTGAGAATGATATCCGCACCAGGGAATCCACCTTCGCGCTCACCGCCCGTGCGGCGAATCTTTTGAATACCCCATAGTAAGCTTGCTTCCACTGGCGTTGTTGTTGTATCAAGATCATGACCGTATAAACACAGGCCACACTCTAGACGCAGTGAATCACGAGCACCAAGACCAATCCACTCCACTTCCTCTTCAGCCGTTAGCTTTTGCGCAAGTTCCTGAGCATGAGAATTAGGTACTGAAATCTCATAACCGTCTTCACCCGTGTAACCACTGCGGCTTACAACACACTCAACTCCAAGAATATTGAGCTTCTTCACATCCATGAACACCATGTCCGCGACTTGAGAATTTAAACGCGCAAGTACGTCTACCGCTTTAGGGCCTTGTAATGCTAGTAGTGCACGGTCATCAATAACTTCTAGCTCTACGCCAGACGGTAGGTGTGCTTCAAGATGGTTGATGTCTTGCGCTTTACAAGCAGCGTTGACGACCACAAACAGATGGTCACCAAGGTTAGCTACCATCAAGTCATCCATGATGCCGCCTTCGTCATTAGTAAAGAACGCGTAACGCTGGTTGCCCTCTGGTAAGTCGATAATGTCCACAGGTACCAAAGACTCAAGAAACGCAGCGGCTCCTTCACCGTGTAGGCGCAGTTGCCCCATATGTGAAACATCGAAAAGACCAGCAGCTTCACGCGTATGCAAATGTTCTTTCTTCACACCCAGCTTGTATTGCACCGGCATGTCGTAGCCTGCGAAAGGAACCATTTTCGCACCAGCTTCAACGTGTAAAGAATGAAGTGGTGTTTTAAGTAAATCTTGAGTCATTGTTGTCTCCATTTAATCAGGTTCGTTTTCCACTCTAGGAAACCTTGTTTCCAATAATAAACACGAGTGAAGAAGTTTTGCACTATTAACAAGTCGAGAACAGTTCAAAATGTGACATTTAACATTAAATTCACATCAGTAGAGGAGAAAGAGAAGCGCCATCTTGAACGACTACCGTCCAAGATGGCGCTATTGTACTCAGAAAAAACATAAAAGCAAACGTTTGCTTTCATTATAAGAAAACTAAGAGTACGTTACGTTATTTAGCGGTCACCCACAAAATATGAGCATCTTCATCGCTTGTAGAAATCAGCATATGGCCCATATTGGCATCATAATAGACACTATCACCTTCACTCATTTCCACTGGCTCATAGAACTCAGAATAAAAGCGAACCGTTCCTGAAAGAATAAGCAGAAACTCTTCGCCATCATGACGAACCCAATCACCATACTCGTCAAAACTGCGCGCATGCACCTGACTCTTGAACGGCATCATCTTTTTGTTTGATAACTGAGTCGCCAGCAACTCGTGCTCATAAGTGGGTGTTGGGTGCGGCTTTCCCTGACCAGATTTAGTAATATCCCTACGCCCTGTCGCAACCTTTTTCCTTGGTGGTTCAAATAGTTGAGGCATATCTATCTGTAAACCAATGGCCAATTTCTGCATCGCTTGGAAGGTAGGCGAAATCTGCTCGTTTTCAATCTTACTTAGTGTTGAACGCGCTAATCCTGTGCGTTGGCTTGCCTCTTCGAGAGTAATCCCTAGCTTGCCACGTATGTCTTTAATTTTCTCACCAAGCTTAAGCGGCTCAATGTTTTGATCGACAGACTCTTTGGCTAATGTCAGCGATGGGTACTCATCATAGATATCTTCGGGCATGCTTCCCTCTTCTTTTTATCGACTACTTCCTGTTTCATTTTCATTGTGCCCGAAGCGGATCAGAGAAAAAAGATTAGAACAAGAAATAAACCGTGCTCTCGATAACAAAATTAGAAACCTTGTTTCCAATAGGAAATTTTTGGTTGATTGTTGTTGCGACAACCGCTATGTTACCAACTTGTTAGTTGTAGAGATGCTATTTCCGAATCGGTTGCTTGATAGATTTAACAATTGTTTTCGGTTTTGCCCCACGGATTGAATCTTAAGTTTTGGGGCGTTAAATGTCGCTTTGCTCTTACATAGAGAAGAGCAGTACTAGAAAAAGACTGATGAGAACTACAAACCTAAATAACTATCTCATCGGCATCAATGGAAGGTCATCTACCATGAACAAAACGTACCAAAATCACAGCCTAGAGAATTTTTTCTCTACTAACCTTGCTGCTACAGATGACGCTGTGTTCGCTGGGATTCAAGCGGAAAACACACGTCAAAATGAACAAATTGAGCTTATCGCTTCTGAGAACATCGTGTCTAAAGCAGTAATGCAAGCACAAGGTACCTGCCTAACAAATAAATATGCAGAAGGTTACCCTGGCCGTCGTTATTACGGTGGCTGTGAACACGTTGATACAGTAGAGGCAATCGCTATCGAACGTGCGAAGCAACTTTTCAAGTGTGGCTACGCAAACGTTCAACCGCACTCTGGTGCGCAAGCGAATGGAGCGGTGAAACTAGCACTTCTTCAACCTGGCGACACAATTTTGGGCATGTCCCTAGATGCAGGCGGCCACCTTACCCATGGTGCTCGCCCAGCTTTGTCTGGTAAATGGTTCAACGCTGTTCAATACGGTGTGGATCGCGACACGCTAGAAATTGATTACGATGCCGTTCGCGAGCTAGCTCTTGAGCACAAACCAAAAATGATCATCGCAGGTGGTAGTGCTATTCCTCGTACCATCGACTTTGCTAAGTTCCGCGAAATCGCAGACGAAGTAGAAGCAATTCTAATGGTCGATATGGCGCACATTGCGGGTCTGATTGCGACAGGCGCTCACCCTAGCCCACTTCCGCATGCACACGTTGTTACAACGACAACACATAAGACATTGCGCGGCCCACGTGGCGGTATGATTCTGACCAACCACGAAGACATCATCAAAAAAATCAACTCTGCAGTCTTCCCTGGCCTACAAGGCGGCCCATTAATGCACGTTATCGCAGCTAAAGCCGTCGCGTTTGGTGAGGCTCTGGGTCCAGAATTTTCAACTTATATTGATTCAGTGATCAACAACGCAAAAGTTCTTGCTGAAGTATTGCAAACTCGCGGTTGTGACATTGTGACCGGCGGTACAGATACCCACCTAATGTTAGTCGACCTTCGACCTAAGGGCCTGAAAGGTAACGTAACGGAAGAAGCATTAGAACGTGCGGGGATCACATGTAACAAAAATGGCATCCCATTCGATTCAGAGAAGCCTATGATTACATCGGGCATTCGTTTAGGGACGCCTGCGGGCACAAGCCGCGGCTTTGGCGCTGAAGAATTCAAACTCATCGGTAATTGGATTGGCGACGTTCTTGACGGGTTGGTAGAAAACCCAGAAGGCAACCCAGAAGTTGAACAACGCGTTCGCAAAGAAGTGAAAGCACTGTGCAATCGCTTCCCACTTTACCAATAAACAATTTAATCAAAGTTATTTTTGGAGATTAAGCAATGGACAAAACACTGAAGTTTGCAGATAGCCACGAGTGGGTACGCGATAACGGTGACGGCACAGTAACTATCGGTATTTCTGAGCATGCACAAGAAATGCTAGGTGACGTTGTATTCGTTGACCTACCAGAGGTTGAAGACGAAGTTGAAGCAGGTGAAAGCTTCTCACTCGTTGAATCTGTAAAAGCAGCGTCTGACATCTATGCACCAATCACTGGTGAAATCGTAGAAATTAACGAAGAACTAGAAGATAGCCCAGAGCTAATCAACGAAGAACCGTACGAAGGCGGCTGGATTGTAAAAGTTAAGATGTCTGACGCATCTGAACTAGACAACCTGAAAGACGCAGAAGAATACCTAAACTCGATTGAAGACGAGTAATTAGGAAGATTAGGAAGGCTGCCCCTGTTTCAGAGGCAGCTTTTTTTCAAAGTTCGGAAGTATAATTAACATTATCAGTAGCGAAAAATCCGTTGCCCGAACGATGGAGTAGGTAAAGGACAATGACTGAATTACTTCAAAGCCTCAGCACACAAAATGAGTTCGTTGCTCGCCACAACGGCCCAAACAAATCTGACCAACAAAAAATGTTGGAAGCAATCAACGTTGCAAACCTAGACGCGTTGATTGATGAAACAGTTCCAGCGCAAATTCGCCTAGAAAAACCGATGACACTGGCCGAAGCAAAAAGCGAAGCTGACATGTTGGTTGCCATGCGCGAATTTGCCGACCAAAACCAAATCAAGCGTACGTTCATCGGCCAAGGTTACTACAACACTTTCACGCCAAACGTAATCCTACGCAACGTGCTTGAAAATCCAGGTTGGTACACAGCATATACCCCTTACCAGCCAGAGATTTCGCAAGGCCGCCTAGAAGCGCTACTTAACTTCCAGCAAATGGTGATGGACTTAACAGCAATGGACATTGCTAACGCCTCACTGCTTGACGAAGCAACAGCAGCAGGCGAAGCGATGACGCTATGTAAGCGCGCTGGTAAGAGCAAGAGCAAAGTTTTCTTTGTGGCAGATGATGTACACCCTCAAACGCTAGAAGTTGTTAAAACTCGCGCTAAGTACATCGGCTTTGACGTACAAGTCGGTTCATTAGAGTCACTACCAGAGCAAGACGTGTTTGGTGCGCTTGTTCAATACCCTGGAACAACAGGTGAAGTTCGCGACCTAACGGACATCATCGCTAAAGCTCAGGCAAACAAAACACTAGTAACTGTTGCTACAGACCTACTCGCTTCAGCTCTACTTAAGCCAGCAGGTGAAATGGGCGCAGATGTAGTTATCGGCTCAGCACAACGTTTTGGCGTACCTATGGGTTACGGTGGTCCTCACGCTGCATTCATGGCAACACGTGACAAGCACAAACGTACTATGCCAGGCCGTGTTATCGGTGTTTCTATCGATTCTAACGGTAACCAAGCACTACGTATGGCGATGCAGACTCGTGAGCAGCACATCCGCCGTGAGAAAGCGACATCAAACATCTGTACTGCTCAGGCACTACTAGCAAACATGGCATCGTTCTACGCGGTTTACCACGGTGCAGAAGGCTTGCGTACTATTGCACGTCGTACTCACCACATGACTGCTATTTTGGCTGCAGGTCTAACTAAAGCTGGCTTCGAGCTAGCTCACAACAGCTTCTTCGATACCATCACCATCAATTCTGGTGAACAGACTGAAGCGCTGTACGCAAAAGCTCAAGCAGCTGACATCAACCTACGTAAGCTACCGACTCAACTTGGTGTAAGCTTAGATGAAACAACAACCGTTGCTGACGTTGAAGCACTGTTTGCTGTATTTGGCGCACAAGAAGATGTAAATACACTTTCATCTGAAATCGCAGGCAACGAGTTCGCAGCGATTCCTGAAGCGCTTCGTCGTACTTCAAAATACCTTACTCACCCAGTGTTTAACACACACCACAGCGAAACGCAGATGATGCGTTACCTAAAACAGCTTGAGAATAAAGACTTTTCACTGACTCACGGTATGATCCCGCTAGGCAGCTGTACAATGAAGCTGAACGCTGCGGCAGAAATGATTCCAGTTACGTGGCCAGAGTTTGGTTCTATTCACCCATTCGCGCCAATCGAGCAAGCTGCAGGCTACTCTGCGCTAGCGAAAGATCTTAAAGAGAAGCTGTGTGAAATCACTGGCTACGATGACTTCTCACTACAGCCTAATTCAGGCGCATCAGGTGAGTACGCAGGTCTAATCGCAATCCAACGCTACCACGATAGCCGCGGCGAAGGTCATCGTAACGTATGTTTGATCCCAAGCTCAGCGCACGGTACTAACCCCGCAACCGCTTCAATGGTTTCCATGAAAGTGGTTGTGGTTAAGTGTGATGAAGATGGCAACATCGACATGACAGACTTAGCAGCGAAAATCGAAAAGCACGCTGAAAACCTATCAAGCATCATGATCACTTACCCTTCTACGCACGGCGTTTACGAAGAGCAAGTGAAAGAAGTATGTGAAATGGTTCATGCCGCTGGCGGTCAGGTTTACCTAGATGGCGCAAACATGAACGCTCAGGTTGGTCTAACGTCTCCTGGTCTTATCGGCTCTGACGTTTCTCACCTTAACCTGCACAAAACGTTCTGTATTCCACACGGTGGTGGTGGTCCGGGTATGGGTCCTATCGGTGTGAAATCGCACCTAGCGCCTTTCCTACCTGGTCACATCGAAAATGGTGTTGAAGGTGAAGACTTTGCGGTATCAGCAGCAGATTTAGGCAGTGCGTCTATTCTACCTATTTCTTGGGCTTACATCGCAATGATGGGTGAAGAAGGTCTAACTGAGGCGACTAAGGTAGCGATTCTAAACGCAAACTACATGATGGAGCGTCTGCGCCCTCACTACCCAGTTCTTTACCGTGGAGCAAACGGCCGCGTAGCGCACGAGTGCATCATCGACATTCGCCCGCTTAAAGAAGAAACAGGCATCAGTGAAGAAGATATCGCTAAGCGTCTAATGGACTATGGCTTCCATGCGCCAACCATGTCTTTCCCTGTAGCAGGTACGCTAATGGTTGAGCCAACAGAGTCAGAAGATCTAGAAGAGATCGACCGATTCTGTGACGCAATGATCGCTATCCGTCAAGAGATCACAGCGGTTCATGAAGGTGCATGGCCATTAGACAACAACCCTCTAGTGAACGCACCTCACACGCAAGTTGATCTTGCAAGTGAAGAGTGGGATCGCCCATACCCTCGCGAAATGGGTTGCTTCCCTTCTCCTGCTACTAAGCAGTGGAAATACTGGCCAACAGTAAACCGCGTAGATAACGTATACGGTGACCGTAACCTAATCTGCTCGTGCCCAAGCATCGATAACTACGAAGATTAATTTTTGTAGAATCTAAATAGACAAAGGCGAACCGTTTGGTTCGCCTTTTTGTTTTTGGGTAAGTACATTAACTCACCTCTGGACAAAAATCATTTTCGGGAAATTGAACATTAGCGTATCATGAATAACTAAAGGTATGGCAAATCGCAAAACTGACGTGCCGGTCGTACCAGATTACATGTAGAAACCTCTGCCTTTCGAAGTCCGCCCTCGCTTTGAGAAAATCATCAAGGCTGCGACCGTTCTAGAGCAGATCGCACAATTTACTTAAATAGAGGCTCGGGCTTGTTCAACACTTGGGATTTAACGTTAGCTACGCAACGCTTAACCCTTATTCGTTGGTCCCCCCCAGACAAACGCAGTCCCTAACCCTAATTGAATAGAGGACATAGTCCGATTTTTGAGAGATTACTTTATAATCTCAATCAGCTAACATATTGTGAACTTACCATTTTTTAGAAGCACTCTAGATTGATAGACGAGGAATATTGCGATATTAGTTAGCTATGACTTAAAATTTTGGTAACACTCATGGCAGATAACTCTATCGATAAATCCGTTTCATTCGCCTCTGTCATTGAATTAGTAAATGCCTATTCACTGTTGCCTGCCGCTTTGCGTGAACAGGTAGAAGCATCTAATCACTTTGATGGTATAATGCTGGAGGCTATTCAAAACAGCGCTAAACTAACGTTGTCGGCTCGACTTCCAGAAAGCCAAATGGTTGCCTTATGGTCACTACTCGAACAGCACCATCCATCGCCCGAAATTGGACTCATCATTGGGCGAACTATATCTCATGAATCAAAAGGTGTGCTCGCGAGTTGGGTGAGCCAATGTGCGACGTTAAGAGATGCATTCAACACGTTCCAAAGTAATATTTTTCTGATGAATTCTTCAGAGTGTTGGCAAGTGGATGACGATGGACAGCAGTGCCGCTTAACCCTCTCCATTGAATCACGCCATGATTACCCTAGAGCCGCCATTGAACGCAGCATGAGTGCGATGGTGGCATGGGCAAGAATGCTGAGTGCCCAGCCTTTCCCACTAACCAAAGCTAAGTTTGGGTATTTAACTCCGCACTATGTGGATAAATATCAACCCGCATTTGGAGAAATCATTGAATTTAACAGTGCTTATCACCAGTTGATATTTGAGTCGAAATGGCTCAACCTTCCCATTGCGACAAGTAGTGAGTATCTGAAAACGATTGTGGCAAAAACCGCACAAAGTCATCTTGAGACGCTAACGAAAACCCAACCTCTCCAGCAGCAAGTCAGGACCATAGTAGCAAACGCACTAGAAAATGGAGAACTGCTCAGCGTAGACAAAGTTGCGCAGCAATTACACTTCAGCCGACAAACGCTCTACCGAAAACTGGTAAAAGAGCATACCTCCTTCCAGAGTATTCTTGATGATACTAGAAAACAGCTAGCAGTCCGTTGGCTAACTCAACCCCCGCCTCCAAGCCTTACCGAGTTGAGCTATCGTCTTGGTTTTAAAGATACCAGCAGCTTCTACAAAGCGTTCAAGCGCTGGCACCAGGTTACTCCTAAGGCTTACCTCTCGAGATAAACTGTTTAAATGCCTCTGCTGATCGCTCTGGGACCTCTTCCATCGGTAAGTGTCCAACATCGTCATACACAACAGCATAAGAGCCCCGAATATCACGCTCAAATCTTCTCGCATTTTCAGCTGGAAAATAACGGTCTTCCTTCCCCCAAAGAATAAGCGTCGGCTTAGCAATTTGTGTTATCTTTTCCGAGTCCTCATCCAGCGATGCCTTGACGCGACGTGTGAATCCCTGTCGGTTTTGTTGGTAGGTAGTCAGTTCGTAGTAACGATCAATCAACACCGCATCCACAAGTTGCGGGTCGAAGTAAACTTCTTTAAGCCCATCTTCGAATATAAACCTTGGAGTGACATGTTCCATTATTTTATCGATGACGGGCCACTGGGCCATCTCAATGCCTGGCGGCCACGATTCTTGCGGATAACCTAACGCATTTATCAACGTAAGGGTTATAACCTGCTCTGGATGTTGCAAACCGTACTCCCACACTATGCGTCCTCCTAAAGAGCTACCTACAAAATGTGCCTGTTCGATGTCGAGCTCTCTCGTAAATGCGTTCAAAAAGGCAATATCGTCAGCGATTTCGTACTGGTTTTGAGGTAGATGCCCAGTCAAGCCAAAACCCGGCAAGTCCATACGTACGACGCGGTAGTCTTGTTTGAGGATTTGCGTCCATTGCTCCCACGCGTGAAGTGACGACGAAGTGCCATGCAATAAAATCACCACCTCACCCTGTCCTTCATCTCGGTAATGCACTCGTTTACCTTCAATAGTGGCAAATTTAGAAGCGTCATTTGTGTATTTCTGTTCAATAGCTTGTGAGCTATTTTGTGCGCCACACCCTTGT
>NZ_CFHWOM010000044.1:0-26359 GCF_984391705.1 Vibrio sp.
GTTTATATTGTTAAAGAGCTTTCTTCTTTGTGACTCACATCACTTCGGAAGAGGCGGTCATTTTAGCGAGATAAAGTTTAGTGTCAACCACTTTTTTCAAACTTTTTTCAAGCGTTTCCGCTTGGCTAATTGACCTTGCTAACTGGGTTTTCGTTTCTTTCGAACCGTTCCCGTGTCAGCGAGGGGGCATTATAGAGATCGCCATCACATTGGCAAGCCCTTTTTACGGTTTTTTTTGATTTTTTTATTGTTTGGGTATTTTCTATTCAAAAACACCTGTTTTTGGTACTTTCCTGAGCCTATAAACGCTATATATCAAGATAAAAAGGATAAATCATGAGCTCACTACGCAGTTACAAAGGTATTTCCCCTCAAATTGGTGAGCGCGTCTATATAGATAGTAGCTCTGTTTTGGTTGGTGATATCAAAATAGGCAACGACTCAAGCATCTGGCCATTGGTGGCTGCACGAGGTGATGTAAACCATATTCAAATAGGCGATCGCACTAATGTTCAAGATGGTAGTGTTTTACATGTCACCCATAAGAATAAAGAGAACCCTGACGGTTACCCTCTGGTTATTGGAAATGATGTCACGATCGGCCATAAGGTGATGCTGCATGGCTGTACCATTAAAGATCGCGTTTTAGTCGGTATGGGCGCGATTGTATTAGACGCTGCCATTATAGAAGAAGAGGTAATGATTGGTGCTGGTAGTCTAGTACCACCAGGAAAACGACTCGAAAGTGGTTACCTTTATGTAGGAAGCCCAGTAAAGCAAGCTCGCCCTCTCAACGATAAGGAGCGAGCTTTCTTACAAAAGTCTGCGGATAACTATGTGCAGAACAAAGAAGATTACCTTCACGAGGTGAAAGAAATTAACTAACTACCTCTATATTACCTTCTGCATTGAACTCTTCTTCTTCAATGAGTTCTTCAGCAAGCTCTTCAAGATCGAATCGATATTGTGAAAAGACTTCCAGAGCTTGCTGTTCATTCTCTATCTTTTGTCCCGACAGCTGTTTCAGTTCATTCATGCTCACGAGGCATTGAATTAACGCACCTGATTGCTGCGCCGGAAAGAGAACGGCTTGTTTGTCTTCATCCCATGTTTGCATGTCTGGGAATAAGATCGATTGATTCATTACAATCCCTCTAGGTTCTTTCTTAACTCACGTAAAATTTGTTTGGTACCCGGTCTTAAGCCACGCCAAAGCATAAAGCTTTCGGCTGCCTGACCGACCAGCATTCCCAATCCATCAAAGACGCGCACCACCCCATGCTCATGCGCCCACTGATTGAAGGTCGTTTTACCAGCGCCATACATCATGTCATACACAACCGCCTGTTCAGTAAAGATAGCTGCGGATATATCTGGTAGCTCACCACTCAAGCTAGAAGAGGTGGAATTGATGATCACATCAAACGATTGGTTGACTTCACTCATCTCACAAGCGCTAATCGCTCCATGCGGTGCAAACATCTCGGCAAGCAGTTGCGCTTTCGCAAAAGTTCGGTTGGTAACAACAATTTCAGCGGGTTGCTGGTCTAATAGTGGCTTAATGACGCCACGCGCGGCACCACCAGCACCAATAAGTAAAATACGCGCTCCCTTTAAAGGCGCTTGGTATTGAAGCAAGTCTTGCACTAACCCTTCACCATCGGTGTTATCACCAATGATCTCACCATCATCTAGCTTCTTCAGCGTATTCACCGCGCCAGCCAATTGAGCACGTTCTGTCAGTCGAGTAGCAAAGCGATAAGCGTCTTCCTTAAATGGAACCGTGACATTACAGCCTTTACCACCTTGAGCAAAAAACTCAGACACCGCTTGTTGAAACGCGTCCTTATTTGGGCTTTCTGCAGTATAGGTCAATGACTGATTGGTTTGACGAGCAAATAGAGTATGAATAAAAGGCGATTTACTTTGAGAGATGGGATTACCAAAAACGGCATAGCGATCTATTTGCTGAGTCATTTCCTTTACCTGCAGAACTAAAAAAGGGCCAATGCGAAACATTGACCCTATCACTATCTATATATTGAAGAAAGTCTTACCACTCTCTTGGTTTGAGGTAATGATCGTATAGTTCAGCTTCTGCAGAACCCGGCTCAACTTGGTAAGCATATTCCCAGCGCGCTAACGGTGGCATCGACATCAAGATAGATTCTGTGCGCCCACCGCTCTGAAGGCCAAATAGAGTGCCACGGTCAAACACTAGGTTAAATTCAACGTAACGACCTCGGCGATATAGTTGGAACTGACGTTCACGTTCACTGTATTCAGTCTCTTTACGGCGCTCTACTATCGGCAAGTAGGCATCTGTATAACCTTGACCAACCGCTTTGATGTACTCAAAGCACTTATCAAACTCCCAATGGTTAAGATCATCAAAGAACAGACCACCAACACCTCTGGTTTCATCACGGTGTGGCAGGTAAAAGTATTTATCACACCAAGCTTTATGCTCTGGGTAGACTTCACTGCCAAATGGCGCACACACTTCTTTCGCAGTGTTATGCCAATATTGCGCGTCTTCTTCAAAAGGATAAAACGGTGTTAGGTCAAAGCCCCCACCAAACCACCAAATTGGCTCTTCGCCCTCTTTTTCGGCAATAAAGAAACGAACGTTAGCGTGAGAAGTTGGTACATATGGGTTATTAGGATGCATAACCAATGACACCCCCATCGCTTCAAAGCGTCGACCAGCTAACTCAGGTCGGTGAGCCGTTGCAGAAGCAGGCATTTCTTTTCCTTGCACATGAGAAAAATTCACTCCGCCTTGCTCAAACACTGCGCCTTCTTTCATCACGCGAGTTCGACCACCACCACCTAGCTTCTCACCAGGTTCCCGATGCCATGCATCTTCAACAAATTCTGCCTGACCGTCTGCTGCTTCTAATTTCTGACAGATCGAGTCTTGCAGTTCCATTAAGAATTGCTTTACCGCTTGTTTATCAATTGCCGACATCTTTCTTCCTTTGCAAGGTTAGCCTTGTCTTAATACTTGTGACGTTTTCGCATCACGAATCTCACTTGGCTTTTCTCTTCCACCCGTTTCACCTTCCAAAACAGCCACCAACTTATCGCCTAGCTGCTGATAGACTTGTTCTGTGGTCATACATGGCGGTTCACCCGTTAGATTCGCGCTGGTAGAGGTTAACGGCTTTCCAAACGCATTACACATCTTTTGTACCAAAGGATGATCCGTTACACGCACTGCAATTGAATCGAATTGGCCAGATACCCAATTAGACACTCTATCGCTACAAGGCATTATCCAAGTGACTGGACCTGGCCAAGTTTGATGGACTTGCTCAAGCTGCTGCGAAGTCAATTGTGACTCATCAATGTAGGGCAGCAGCTGCTCATAGCTTGCAGCGATCAGAATCAACCCTTTTTCGACAGGGCGCTGCTTCAGTTCTAATAATTTTTGAATAGCTTCTGGGTTATCCGGATCACACCCGACACCAAATACACCCTCGGTAGGGTAGGCGATCACTTCACCATCATTTAAAGCGTTGAGCGCTAGATTAAAGTTATCCACGAATACTTCCTGTTCAATCTTTGTTTTTGATAAGTGTACAAACAATCACAACCAGTGACTAAAGCTATTTATTTATAAATTGTATCAATCTGATTTTAACACCAGCGCAAACGTTTGCTTAAGAGTAAAATCCCCGTATAATGCGCACAAATTGAATGCTCACCTATTACGCGCAGCTTTAAGGAGTTCGAGATGAAAGTCGGTATCATCATGGGTTCAAAATCAGATTGGCCAACAATGAAACTAGCAGCAGAAATGCTAGACAGATTCGGAGTTGAGTACGAAAAAAAAGTAGTCTCTGCTCACCGTACCCCTCAACTTCTCGCTGACTACGCCACTAGCGCCAAAGAGCGCGGTCTAAAGGTTATCATTGCTGGCGCTGGCGGTGCTGCTCACCTACCAGGCATGGCAGCAGCCTTTACGTCTTTGCCTGTACTTGGTGTGCCCGTTCAATCACGAGCATTAAGCGGTCTAGATTCTCTCTACTCTATTGTTCAAATGCCAAAAGGGATCGCTGTAGGTACATTAGCCATCGGCGAAGCAGGCGCAGCAAACGCAGGTATACTAGCGGCACAAATCCTTGGTACGCATGACGAAGAAGTGATGGCTAAAGTTGAAGCGTTCCGCAGTGAACAGACTGAGACTGTATTAGCTAACCCAAATCCAGCAGAGGACTAATACCATGCATGTGTTAGTGCTAGGTGCCGGTCAACTGGCTCGTATGATGTCATTGGCAGGCGCGCCTCTTAACATAGAGATCTCTGCGTACGATGTGGGGAGCAAAAATATCGTTCATCCGCTAACGCAAATGGTGACTGGCCATGGTTTAGAGGATGCGATTGCGCAAGCTGACGTCATCACCGCTGAGTTTGAACATATCCCGCATGACATTCTTGCGGTGTGTGAGCAAAGTGGGAAATTCTTGCCATCAACACAGGCCATTAAAGCCGGTGGCGACCGCCGCATCGAGAAGCAGTTACTCGATGATGCTGGCGTACGTAATGCCAAATACTACGTCATCAACTCCCGTGAGGACTTTGATACTGCTATCCAACACGTAGGTATTCCTATGGTGCTTAAAAGCGCTTTGGGCGGATACGATGGAAAGGGCCAGTGGCGCCTAAGAGATGCAGATCAAGCAGATGCCATCTGGGCTGAAATGGCGGAATGCATTGCCGCGACAGAAACCCAAGCGATTGTCGCTGAAGAGTTTGTCCCGTTTAATCGTGAAGTCTCTCTGGTTGGTGCCCGTGGCAAAGATGGCAACGTGGCGGTTTACCCTCTAGCGGAGAACGTTCATACCAATGGTGTCCTGACACTGTCTACCGCTATTGCAGACACAGATCTGCAAGAACAAGCGAAGAACATGTTCACTGCGGTTGCCAACAGCCTCGACTACGTGGGCGTGTTAGCCCTCGAGTTCTTTGATGTAGATGGCACTTTGCTGGTTAATGAAATCGCACCACGCGTTCATAACTCTGGTCACTGGACTCAACAAGGCGCGGAAACATGTCAGTTTGAGAACCACCTGCGCGCCGTTTGTGGCATGCCACTTGGTTCAACCAAACTGATCCGATCCACATCGATGATCAACATTTTGGGTGAAGATACGTTACCAGAAGCGGTGATCGCGATGGATGGCTGCCATGTGCATTGGTACGGAAAAGAGAAGCGCGAAGGCCGTAAAATGGGTCACATTAATGTGTGTGGAGATTACAATGGCGAACTACAACGTAAATTATGTGCACTCGCCAGTGTCCTAGACAAGAAGGCTTTTCCAGCCGTACATGATTTCGCTGAGAACTTCACAGAGTAATCTTGATAACCAGTAAACAAAAACGGCGCTCTAGGCGCCGTTTTGCTATTTGCTTTCTTGGGTGTGATGACATTTACGATTAGCACACTGTAATCGGTTCCCACTGGCCAGCTTTTTCTCAATCAGTAATGGAAATCCACACTTCTCGCACTGCCCAGCGACTGGGGACTGGTTCACCGCAAACTTGCATTTAGGGTAGTTATCACAGGCATAGAATAACTTACCAAAACGTGTTTTACGCTCAACTAGATGGCCTTTATGACATTCCGGACAATTTAAATCCGGTGACTCGGGCTCTTCTTCAGGCTGATCCAAAGACTCAATATGATGGCACTGCGGATAGTGGCTACAACCAATAAACATACCGTAACGCCCTTGGCGAAGGACCAACTCGTTGCCACATTCTGGGCAAGGTACACCAAGCTCTTTGATGATATGCCCATCATTTTGATGTAATGGTTTAATGTAATCGCAGGTTGGATACAGGGTACAGCCAAGAAATGGGCCATGCTTGCCATGGCGAAGCTGAAGCTCGCCATCGCGCTGCTCGGATTGGCATTTCGGGCACGCTTGATGCTCTAATGCGTGTTCATGAGCTGAAAACAGCTGCTGATCTATTTTACTGCTTTTGGTCACTTGGAAAGCTCGTTAATGTAGAACACCTTGTTCTTTGGTGTATAACAGCTCTTCCATAAGCGTATAAGCGTTTTCATTGCCTGGTACATTGAACAGCACCATCAATACAATCCACTTGAGATCATCCAGCTCAAACTCATCCGTCTCGAGGCCCATAATGCGGTCAATCACCATTTCACGCGTTTCCGTTGTCAACACGTTCACTTGTTCAAGGAAAGTAATGAAACCGCGGCACTCTAAGCTCAAACGCTCACACTCTTTGGCGGTGTAAATACGTGTCGAGGTCGATGTACTGCACACAGAAATTGCTGAGTGGGCCTCGCTTTGCTGCAGAGCGGCTAACTCTTCCAGCCAGACAAGGGCTTTATAGATGTCATTTTGATGAAAGCCTGCACGAAGCAACTCTTCTTCAAGCTCATCTTGATTGACTTGTAACTCTGCATCGCTATGGATGTAAGTCTCGAACAGATACATTAGGATATCCATCATCATAGCTCGCCCCTCCCCTTTCGAATATAGCCACCGGAAACTGCAACAACATGCCCTGAGAGCTCAAGCTCTAAGAGCTGCATCATGACTTCTTGAACAGGTATATTGGTCCTGCTTGCAAGAATATCAACTGGTGTAGCCCTACTTCCTACGTTAGCTAACAGCTGAGGAAATGGCAATTCTTCTTTGCTATCTTCTATCGGAAAAATTTCCTGCTGTATCACTTCTCTACTTTTATCAGACCAACGAATCAGCGTATCTATTTCAGCCAAAATGTCCTCAACATTCTGAACCAAGCATGCCCCCTGCTTTATCAACAAGTTACAGCCTCGACCTTGTGGGTGATGAATGGAGTTGGGAATAGCAAACACGTCTCTCCCTTGCTCTGCCGCATAACGAGCAGTGATTAAAGACCCACTCTTTTCAGCAGCCTCAATCACAAGTACCCCCAAAGATAACCCGCTAATAATTCTATTTCGGCGAGGAAAATGATCCGCCTTTGGCTTGGCTAGAGGATGGAACTCAGACACCAATGAGCCACTTTGGCAGATTCTTTCGGCAAGTTGACGATGACGAGCAGGATAGACTGTCGCTAACCCACTTCCTAACACAGCAATGGTTTGCCCACCACCTTGTAGCGCTCCATCATGAGCATACCCGTCAACACCTAAGGCTAACCCACTAGTGATCACTAAATCATGACCAACTAACGATTGAGAGAAGCGACGAGCACAGTTCAGCCCATCAAGGCTAGCGTTGCGACTACCAACAATAGCAAGCTGAGGTTGAGATAAAGAAGAAACGTCACCTTCAACAAACAATACCGCGGGTGCAGAGCCAGATTGCTTAAGTAATGGGGGGTAGTTGGCGTCTTGTGAAGTGAGGATCGTACGCTGTTTAGAGCCTTGTAGCCACTCTAAACAATTCTCGACCTCTTTTTCAGAGTGATGTTTAAGATACTCAATTTGCCTATCACTAAAACCGACTGATTTAAGCTCAGCGCAACTAAACTGAGCCAGGCTTTCCGGGCTCTCTATCGACGTCAGTTTAGCAAAAGTTTTGGGGCCCACTCGTGGCGTAAAATAAAGCGCCAGCCAAGCGGCTAAGGCATCTTGGTTCATTATTCAAAAGTGTCTAGCGGTGAGCGTAACAACGTTTGCTGGCTTATGGGTTGAGTGCTTTGTGTCACTAAGGCCAGACTGAAGTGTTCATAAGGTCGAATAACCATTAAATGACCAATCAGCGTATCAGGTAAATGCTTATCACCGTCAACAAAAGCCCCCTGAGCATAGAGCTCAAACATCGAACCTTGCCGCAACTGATCGATACTCCCTCGATCAATAACAATCACCTGATTTTGGCCAACATAGTGACTCCCCTCTAACGCCCCTAATACATTCGCCACACTTTGCGCAGGAGAAGCCGCAGGGTAAAAGGTCGTAGATAAAGACTCTGTGATGCCCTCAATAACGGGCAGTACGATGTCATTGGCGAGAATTTCTTGGTTCTGCTCAACAACCTTTAGACCACTGTAACTCTCATCATCAGAGAACCAAGTTGCTTTAGCCACTTGCTTAAGAGCCGTTATCTTATGTTCATCACGTTGATACTCGTTGAGAGGTCGGTAAATCAACCAATCGGAATGAACATTCGATTTGCTGATGTAAATGACTTTATTTTCGGTGAGATACTGCGCTCCATCGCTAGAGCCAAGTACTCTAGCACTCGACACAAGATCTTGGTCGCTGAGCAATCGGTCAGATTCGAGATAAGGTAGCACTAAAGCTTCATTGATAGTCGGCAGTGCTTGTTTATCCAAGACTCGAACTTTAGGGCTGAGTTTCACCATCGGCTTCAGACTCAACATCGGCCGCCCATTTCGCCAAATAAGACTGAGCTTATCACCAGGATAGATAAGGTGGGGGTTCTCAATATCGGGATTCACTTGCCACAAACGCGGCCATAGCCACGGACTGTCTAAATACAGCGCCGATATATCCCATAGGGTGTCACCTTTCACTACAATATAAGTAGTTGGCGCACCTTCTTTAACAGTAAGCACATCCTCTTGTGCCACTGTGAATTGCGCAAAACCGAAAGTTAGTAATACAGATAGCGAAATCCCCAACCGAAATGGCATAACAGTTCATCCCTGAGTAGTTAATAATTGAAGATGTTAGTATCGCGAGAACAGCCTAGAAACGCGTCAAAAACGCAATGATGCTGTCATTTGGTCTGCAAAATGTCTAGAATTGAGCCAACGAGGTTTATCCTGATTCGGCACAGTTCAACATTTCGAGTGTATATGTCTGTATTACAAGTATTAACATTCCCAGATGATCGCCTTCGCACCGTCGCTAAACCGGTCGAAGCTGTGACACCTGAGATTCAAAAGTTCGTTGATGACATGATTGAAACCATGTACGACGAAGAAGGTATTGGCTTGGCAGCAACCCAAGTTGATTTCCACCAACGTATTGTTGTTATCGATATTTCTGAAACTCGTGATGAGCCAATGGTTCTGATCAACCCAGAAATCATCGAAAAACGCGGTGAAGATGGTATCGAAGAAGGCTGTCTATCTGTTCCTGGTGCAAGAGCACTAGTGCCACGTGCGGCAGAAGTAACAGTAAAAGCGCTTAACCGTGATGGCGAAGAGTACACCTTTGAAGCTGACGACCTATTAGCGATCTGTGTACAGCACGAGCTTGACCACCTAGAAGGCAAACTGTTTGTAGACTACCTTTCGCCTTTAAAACGTAAGCGTATTCAAGACAAGCTAGCTAAGATCAAGCGCTTCAACGAAAAGAACGCTAAAGCTTAACCGCTATTAATAGAAGGAAGGTACCTTGAGCAAACCTTTGAAGATTGTTTTTGCTGGTACTCCGGATTTCGCCGCCCGTCACTTGGCGGCGTTGTTGTCTTCGGAGCATGAAGTTATCGCTGTTTACACACAGCCAGATCGCCCAGCAGGTCGCGGTAAAAAGCTTACTGCTAGCCCAGTGAAGAACATAGCCCTAGAGCACAACATTCCGGTTTATCAACCTGAAAACTTTAAGTCTGATGAAGCCAAGCAAGAGCTTGCAGATCTCAACGCTGACATCATGGTTGTGGTGGCTTATGGTCTACTGCTTCCTCAAGCGGTACTTGATACACCAAAGCTAGGTTGTATCAACGTTCATGGTTCGATCTTACCTCGCTGGCGTGGCGCAGCTCCGATTCAACGCTCAATTTGGGCGGGAGATAAAGAGACAGGCGTGACTATCATGCAAATGGACATCGGCCTTGATACCGGCGATATGCTAAAGATCGCGACCCTGCCTATCGAAGCGACTGACACCAGCGCGACCATGTATGAAAAGCTGGCAGAGCTTGGTCCTGATGCGCTAGTTGAATGCTTGGCAGATATTGCACAAGGTAAAGCAGTGCCTGAAAAGCAAGATGATGAACTGGCTAACTACGCGAAGAAACTGAGTAAAGAAGAAGCGCGTATTAACTGGGCTGACGACGCTGCACACATTGAACGCTGCGTTCGTGCCTTCAACCCATGGCCAATGAGCCACTTTGAAGCGGCAGAGAACAGCATCAAAGTATGGCAGAGCCGTGTTGATGAGCAAACATCAGACAAACCAGCGGGTACTATCCTGCAAGCTGATAAAACAGGTATCTACGTTGCAACAGGCAATGGCGTACTAGTACTAGAGCAACTGCAAGTACCAGGTAAAAAAGCCATGTCAGTTCAAGACATTTTGAACTCACGTGCTAGCTGGTTTGAAGTTGGCACTCAGCTGGTTTAAACATATTCTCCCTAACCGGAAACGTACATTTTGAGGGTGGAGACACCCTCCCTTAATTTAAGGTATTCATCATGAATGTTCGCGCAGCTGCTGCTAACGTCCTATTCCAAGTGGTCGATAAAGGCCAATCTCTTTCACACGCACTACCTGCGGCGCAAAAAACCATCAGACCAAGAGACCACGCTCTCTTACAAGAGATCTGTTATGGCGCTCTGCGTTACCTGCCTCGTCTAGAGTCTATCGCTAATGAGCTGATGGATAATCCACTGAAAGGGAAAAAGCGAGTATTCCACCACTTAATTCTGGTCGGCATATACCAACTTAGCTTCATGCGTATTCCCGCTCATGCGGCAGTAGCAGAAACGGTGGAAGGCACCAAGACCTTGAAAGGTCCAAGTCTGCGCGGCCTAATCAATGCCGTATTGCGAAGCTACTTACGTGATCAAGAAGCATTAGATGAAAAAGCCGTTAGTCACAATGCCGGCAAATATGGTCACCCGAATTGGCTATTAAATATGCTGCGTGAAAGCTACCCAGAGAAATGGGAACAATTGGTCGAAGCGAACAACAGCAAGGCACCAATGTGGCTACGCGTCAATCGCCAGCACCATACTCGCGATGAATACCTAGAACTGCTGAAAGATGAAAACATTGAATTCAGCGTTC
The DNA here is from genome assembly GCF_984391705.1 of Vibrio sp. Classification (NCBI taxonomy): domain Bacteria; kingdom Pseudomonadati; phylum Pseudomonadota; class Gammaproteobacteria; order Vibrionales; family Vibrionaceae; genus Vibrio; species Vibrio sp. The sequence continues at coordinate 10,952 of NZ_CFHWOM010000044.1, forward strand.
ACCCGGAAGCGGCAGATGCCATAAAATTGGCCTCGCCTTGTGACGTAACACTTCTTCCAGGCTTTGACCGCGGTTGGGTATCAGTCCAAGACGCTGCTGCTCAGTTGTCTGTAAACTACTTACAGCCACAAGATGGCGAGCTGATTCTTGATTGTTGTGCAGCGCCAGGCGGTAAAACGGCACACATTTTAGAGCACACAGAAGATACCGAAGTAGTTGCGATTGATTGTGATGCTAAGCGTCTTGATCGCGTTTACGACAACTTAGAACGTCTACAACTGCGCGCGGATGTGATTTGTGGCGATGCTCGTTATCCACAAGAATGGTGGAGTGGCGAGAAATTTGACCGCATTCTGCTTGATGCCCCGTGTTCAGCAACTGGCGTTATCCGTCGTCACCCTGATATTAAGTGGTTACGTCGCGCAAACGACATTGATGCGCTTGCTGAACTGCAAAGTGAAATCATGGATGCAATGTGGGGGCAACTGAAAGCCGGTGGCACTATGGTTTACGCCACCTGCTCAATCACACCAAAAGAGAATGTCCTTCAAGTTAAAGCATTCTTAGAACGTACAAGTGATGCGACACTAGTAGGCTCTGACATCAACAATCCAGGACGCCAAATCTTACCTGGCGAAGAGGATATGGATGGTTTCTACTACGCAGTACTAGTGAAACAAGCATAATTAATTTGAGCGGCTAATGACTTTGTCTTAGCCGCTATTTCATTGCAACGAGTAAATACTTAAGCTGTGTTCAACCAGCTAAGCGAATAAAGAGAAAAGCTATGAAAATCATCATTCTTGGCGCAGGTCAGGTCGGCGGTACTTTGGCTGAAAACCTGGTAGGTGAAAACAACGACATTACCATCGTTGACCGAGATAATGACCGACTGCGTGAACTGCAAGATAAGTATGACTTACGTGTCGTCCATGGTCATGCAAGCCATCCTGACTCTCTACGTGAAGCTGGTGCGCAAGATGCCGATATGCTGGTTGCGGTAACCAATACCGATGAAACCAATATGGCTGCATGTCAGGTCGCGTTTTCTCTCTTTAATACGCCTAACCGGATTGCACGAATTCGCTCCCCACAATACCTCTCTGAAAAAGAAGCTTTGTTTCAATCAGGAGCTGTCCCTGTCGATCATCTGATCGCTCCTGAAGAGTTGGTAACAAGCTACATTGAACGTTTGATCCAATACCCAGGTGCGCTGCAAGTGGTGAGCTTTGCTGAGCAAAAAGTCAGCTTAGTTGCCGTAAAAGCTTACTATGGTGGTCCACTGGTTGGTAATGCACTTTCCACTCTACGCGAGCACATGCCACACATTGATACTCGTGTTGCGGCTATCTTCCGTCAAGGCCGTCCCATTCGCCCACAAGGCACCACCATTATCGAAGCAGATGATGAGGTCTTCTTCGTGGCTGCGAGCAATCATATTCGCTCAGTGATGAGTGAACTGCAACGCTTAGAAAAGCCTTACCGCCGCATTATGATTGTCGGTGGTGGTAACATCGGCGCGAGCTTAGCAAAGCGCCTTGAACAAACTTACAGCGTAAAATTGATTGAACGCAGTTACCAACGTGCGGAAAAACTCTCTGAAGAATTAGAAAACACCATCGTCTTTTGTGGTGACGCCGCAGACCAAGAATTACTAAGCGAAGAAAACGTCGATCAGGTCGATGTGTTTATCGCCCTAACCAACGAAGATGAAACCAACATCATGTCAGCCATGCTTGCCAAACGCATGGGGGCGAAAAAAGTGATGGTACTTATCCAACGTGGAGCCTACGTCGATCTCGTTCAAGGTGGTGCAATTGATGTGGCAATCTCCCCACAACAAGCCACCATCTCAGCGCTTTTAACTCACGTGCGCCGTGCTGACATTGTCAATGTATCCTCATTGCGCCGTGGCGCGGCCGAAGCCATTGAAGCCGTAGCCCATGGTGATGAAACCACTTCGAAAGTTGTGGGACGTGCCATTGGTGATATCAAGCTCCCACCGGGCACCACCATCGGTGCGATTGTCCGCGGTGAAGAAGTCCTGATCGCTCATGACCGAACCGTGATTGAACAAGATGACCACGTAGTGATGTTCTTAGTTGATAAGAAATATGTACCAGACGTGGAAGCACTATTCCAACCGAGCCCATTCTTCCTTTAGGATTGGCAACATGGTCAATTTCCGCCCTGTATTGTTCGTGATAGGGCTAGTGCTTTCGAAACTAGCTCTGTTCATGTACGTGCCGACACTTGTGGCATTTTTTAGTGGTACTCCGGGATTCTTGGAGTTTGGTCAAGCGGTACTGATTACCCATCTCGCCGCCTTTGCCTGTCTCAGTTTAGGCAGAACCAAAAACTTTAAGCTCAGCGTACGCGATATGTTTCTCATCACCAGCTTAGTCTGGACCATCGCCAGCGCTTTCGCCGCCTTACCATTTGTATTTATTAACCATATTAGCTTTACCGACGCTTACTTTGAAACCATGTCTGGTATCACTACTACAGGCTCCACGGTACTCAGTGGCTTAGATAATATGGCACCCAGCATTTTACTGTGGCGCTCTATCTTGCAGTGGTTAGGTGGGATTGGCTTCATCGTAATGGCAGTAGCAGTATTACCGATGCTCAACGTCGGCGGCATGAAACTATTCCACACTGAATCGTCTGACTGGTCAGATAAAAGCAGCCCTCGTGCTAAAACCGTAGCTAAGAACATTATGTCCGTGTATGTGGTGCTAACAGGGCTTTGCTTAATTGGCTTTATGCTGACAGGGATGAATTTATTTGAAGCCATCAACCACTCGTTTACTACGTTATCGACTGGCGGTTATTCAACATCTGACGGGTCAATGAACCACTTCTCCAACGGGGCTCATTGGGTCGCGACCTTGTTTATGTTCTTGGGGGGATTGCCGTTCTTATTGTTCGTGTCTGCGATCCGTAAACGCCGCCTCGACGAATTGTTAGAAGACGCACAAGTACGCGGTTTTACCTACCTGTTCCTTGGCAGCAGCTTAGTCATTGCCGCGTGGTTGGTAATTCGAGATGGCTACACCGTCCTTGATGCGCTGCGCGTTTCTATGTTCAACATCGTATCAGTCGTCACAACGACAGGGTTTGGCTTAGAGGACTTTACCGCTTGGGGCGCATTGCCAACCACGCTATTTGCCTTTTTGATGATGGCTGGCGCTTGCTCGGGTTCAACCTCGGGCGGAATAAAAATCTTCCGTTTTCAGATAGCGCTTACGTTGTTGAATAAGCAAATGATGAAGTTAATTCACCCATCAGGGGTATTTGTTCAACGCTACAATCGCCGCCCAGTCAACGATGACATTGTTCGCTCCATTGTCGCGTTTGGGCTGATGTTTTTCATCACAATTATAGTGATTGCGGGATGCTTAAGTGCGATGGGACTTGATCCAATCACCAGTATTTCAGGAGCCATTACAGCGGTCGCTAATGTAGGCCCTGGCATGGGGAGCGTTATTGGCCCAACGGGTAACTTCGCCCCACTTCCTGATGCGGCTAAATGGATACTAAGCCTAGGTATGCTCATGGGGCGCTTGGAAATCTTAACGCTATTAGTTTTGTTTTTCCCTGCTTTTTGGCGCCGTTAGATAGGTTTTACATACAGATAAATAGCAAAGAAGTGGCAGGCGCAACCCGCTAGTACAAACCCGTGCCAAATTGCGTGGTTGTATGGGATGCGTTTCGCCACATAGAAAATAACCCCCAGCGAATAAATTAAACCACCGACAGCCAGAAGGGTCAGCCCACCAACTTCCAAGTTTAGTGCCAACTGATAGATAACAATCAACGATAGCCATCCCATTAGAAGATATGTCACCAATGAAAGCTTCTTAAAGCGATAGACAAATGCCAATTTCATGATGATGCCAATCAAAGCTATCGACCAAATAACAATCATCAAACCGATCGCAAGTGGCGTCCTTAAACTGACAAGAAGAAATGGCGTGTAACTGCCGGCAATCAGAAGATAGATAGCACAGTGATCAAAGGTTTTTAACGCTCGCTTGGCGCGTTGGTAGGGAATAGCATGATAAAGCGTTGAGGCGAGAAACAGTACAATCATACTGCTGCCATAAATACTCATGCTAGTGATGGTCATCGCATCCGCATTATGGTCAATCGCTTTGACTAAAAGTAGAACCAAACCAACAATGCCCAACACCATGCCAAGAGCATGAGTTACTGTGTTAGCAATTTCTTCTTTGACACTATATTGAGATGACTCGCTTGCGGACATAACGGTGCCTACTCCAGAATTTGAATAATTGCTCCAGAGTATGGCACATTCAGCGTACACATGTAAGCTTAAATGATTAAGTTTTGGTTAAGAGTGCTCATCCAAATAATTTAGGACTATCTCTCCAGCCTTATCAGAAGCTGTGTGCAAAGGGATCACCAATTCACGTTTCAGCTGACCAATACCCAACAGACTGGCCAACATCCCTTTTGCCCCCTCGCGATGACGATCAATCTCAAACCACATCTGTAATGAATCATCCGTGCGATACGCCACCATTTCCAATTCGCGCCAACGACCATGGAAAGGGCCCGTTGTTGGGACAAATTCGAATTCTTGAACAAAGGGCATCGCGAATCCATCCACTTGCTCACACTCGACTTGGCGAATACGAAGGCCTTGTTCTTCCAACGCCGTAAAAATGCCATCCAACAAGGAGTCAGGGCGTACGGTTAAGATGTCTTTATCTGTTGGGTCTTTGGCCATTGCAATGTCTAGCCCTGTCTCTAGCCAAACCTTCGAGTCACCTATCGTTACAGGGGTATTCCATGGCACATCCAGCTCAACCTCAAACGTGCGCTCTTCACCGGGTTGAATGCTAAAGGCATAAGGCAGTTTCCAATCCGCTAATTGATAGCTAGCGGATACACGACGCATCCGCCCAGCGTTATTATGATTTTTATCATTATTGGCAGGTACTTCCTTGATATAACGGCAAAACAGCTTGAGCTCAATGTTATCGATCTCCTGTGCCGTAGCACCACCATATACATGGATAACAATATTCGCTTTTTGGCCGGGATAAAGAACCTCTTGCTGTAGAACAGAGTCCACTTTGGCAGAACCCACACCAAAACTCGCCAGTGTTTTCTTAAAAAACGACATACACTCCTCCTTGGCAACCTTCGCCCCAAATATGCTTAAAGTAACATACTAATCTGCCTCGCTGTCTTAGGGCTACAACACCTCTCACAGAAATGCGCTCTATACGACTAAGGACGTAGCGATTATATATCGATCAATGAATAGCTTGATGCTAATCTAATCACTGATATGCATGCATATCGTTATTCCTGCCCCGCAGTTTGGATTGGCGAAAGCCAGAGAGCCACCCTTCAGTGATGAAGCTCAACTCAAAGCGGGTCAGGCCATGACATTGGCAATGGATATGCCTGACAGTTAGGTAAAGAAATGCGCCCAACAACCGTCAGGTTCTCGCACACAAATCGTAGTGCAATGCGTCGTCGTAGTGGCTTTGCTGCTGCACCGACTGCAAAAAAATCAGCTCCTGGTATGACTTTAGTTGAAAAGAGTGTCTTCATGAGCTCAGCGCCAGCTAAAATCGTTAAAGCAGCTTAATAAAAAGCGCAGCTTAGACTGCGCTTTTTTCTTAACTCAAAAAGACCAATCTGATACCTTAACCAGCAAATCATTATAAATATTGTGGAGAAAGAAGATGAAGTGTCACCGCATTGAGGAGCTGATTGAGCTGTTAGAACCGGAATGGCAAAAAGACCAAGAGCTCAACCTACTGCAGATGATTGTTAAGTTGGCTCAAGAAGCGGGTTACGAAGGTAAACTGGAAGATTTAACCGATGATGTCCTGATCTATCATCTTAAGATGCGTAACAGTGCCAAAGATGAAATGATCCCTGGCCTTAAAAAAGACCAAGAAGATGACTTTAAAACTGCCATTCTTCGCGCTCGTGGCATCATTAAGTAACACCAAATAGCACTCACAAGGCGGCCTCTAGGTCGCCTTTTTTATATCCAAATATCCACAACACTGATAACTGTTAGGTCATTTATTTATAAAACTGTACTCACCTTTGTTGTTAAAGGTTGATAACCTTAAAGAAATAAAAATGTTATTGCGTATATAATCGCCGCCCATAAGTATTTACTAAAATAGCAATGTCTACAGAGTGTGAGCTCAATAAATCACACCGTTTAAGCCTAAGAAGGAAGCTTCATGAGTCAGGATAAGATCGATATAAAAGATGTGACTCCTAAAACCTTTAACCCTAAGACCCATAAAACCAAGGGCGATCGGTTTAACCCAAGTAACCGTATTTATGTACGGGAAAGTAAAGGTGCGTTTCAAAAGCTACGCCGTTACGGAGGTTGGTTTCTGTTGGTATTGTTTGCCGCTATTCCGTGGATCCCTTACGGCGATCGTCAAGCCATCTTGCTAGACATCGGCAACCAACAATTTAACTTTATTGGCACGACACTCTACCCACAAGATCTTACCTTGCTGGCTCTACTATTCATGATCGCCGCTTTTGGTTTGTTCTTCTTAACGACTTTTTTGGGTCGAGTTTGGTGCGGCTACCTTTGTCCGCAAACTGTTTGGACATTTATGTACATTTGGTTTGAAGAGAAACTTGAAGGCAGCGCCAATAAACGTCGTAAACAAGACTCTAATAAACTCACCTCGAACCTATTAATGCGCAAAACAGCCAAGCATGCTGCTTGGATTGCTATTGCCATAGCCACAGGCCTGACATTCGTGGGCTATTTTGTTCCAATTAAGGAACTGGTGGTTGGCTTCTTTACCTTTGATGCCGACTTCTGGCCTGTCTTCTGGGTGCTATTCTTTGCAGGCTGTACGTATGCCAATGCGGGTTGGATGCGCTCCATTGTCTGCGTCCATATGTGCCCGTATGCTCGATTCCAATCAGCAATGTTTGATAAAGATACTTTTATTGTTGGTTATGACAGCAAGCGTGGCGAAAGTCGTGGGCCTCGATCGCGTAAAGCCGATCCGAAAGCGCTTGGTCTAGGAGACTGTATTGACTGTGACTTATGTGTTCAGGTGTGTCCAACAGGCATCGATATCCGTGATGGGCTGCAATACGAGTGTATCAACTGTGGTGCGTGTATCGATGCTTGCGACAAAACCATGGATCGCATGGGCTATGACAAAGGCCTAATTAGTTACACCACAGAACATAGATTGTCTGGCAAACATACTAAAGTTCTGCGTCCTAAACTGCTAGGCTATGGAGCCGTCCTTCTTGTAATGATTGGATTGTTCTTTGCTCAAATTGCTGCGGTCGACCCCGCAGGACTTAGTGTTCTACGCGATCGAAATCAGCTGTTCCGTGTGAATAGCGCAGGTGAGGTAGAAAACACCTATACCTTGAAAATAATAAATAAAACCCAGCAAGAGCAGGAATACTCCTTAACAGTTGAAGGCTTAAACGATGCGTCTTGGTACGGTAAGAAAACCGTACAAGTCGATCCAGGTGAAGTTCTCAACTTACCAATGAGCCTAGGCGTAAACCCTGGCAATCTCGACTCATCAGTTTCCAAAATTCAGTTTATACTGTCTGACAGCGAAGACTTTACGATAGCCGTCGAGAGCCGATTCATTAAAAAGCTCTAGACCGCCAATTACTTTATGGAAAAAGGCTCAGCAATGAGCCTTTTTTATTTATGACTCAACACGCTTTTAACTTTGACGCCCTCACTCCAGACTTTATGTGGTATGCACTAGAGAGCATTGGCATTCGCGCGGAGTCTGGCTTCCTAGCTCTGAATAGCTATGAAAACCGGGTCTACCAATTTACTGATGAAGAGCGTCAACGCTATGTCGTCAAGTTCTATCGCCCTGAGCGTTGGAGCGAAGCTCAAATTCAGGAGGAGCATGACTTTACCCTCGAGTTAATCGAGTCTGAGATCCCAGTTGCACCACCAATCACCATCAATGGCCAAACATTACATCATTACCAAGGGTATTTGTTTGCGTTGTTTGCCAGTGTGGGTGGACGTCAGTTTGAAGTCGATAACTTAGAACAGCTTGAAGGTGTAGGTCGCTTCCTTGGCCGCATTCATAAAGTAGGTGCTAAACAGCCATTTCAACACCGACCAACTATCAGCCTCGATGAGTATCTGCATCAGCCAAGAAAGTTACTACAAAACTCTCAGTTCATTCCGATGCACCTAGAGAATGCCTTTTTCAACGATTTAGATCTGCTCATTAACTCTCTTGAACAGCATTGGGCACCATCGGGTAATATCATCCGCCTACATGGTGATTGTCACCCAGGCAATATCCTATGGCGAGATGGTCCTATGTTTGTCGACCTAGATGATTCTCGCAACGGGCCCGCTATTCAAGATCTGTGGATGCTACTCAATGGCGAGCGTTCCGACAAACTAATGCAGCTAGATATCATCTTAGAGGCCTACCAAGAATTTAGTGACTTCGACACTAATGAATTGAAACTTATTGAGCCTTTACGCGGTCTACGTATGGTGCACTATTTGGCATGGCTAGCAAAAAGATGGCAGGATCCTGCTTTCCCGCTCGCCTTCCCATGGTTTAATGATCCAAAATACTGGGAAAGCCAAGTACTGGCATTCAAAGAGCAGATTTCAGCACTGAATGAAGCACCATTGTCACTGATGCCGCAGTGGTAATACGCCATTAAATGGTAAGAAGCCAAACAACGACAAACATGGAGTCAATAATGAAAAAGCTGTTTGCACTATTTGCAACCTTAATGCTGAGCTTTTCTGCTCACGCAGCGCAATTTAAAGAAGGCGAGCATTTTAAGGTTCTAAACCTAGAAGCTTCTAAAAAGCCAACCGTGACAGAGTTCTTCTCTTTCTACTGCCCTCACTGTAATACCTTTGAACCTATTATCCAGCAATTGAAAGCTCAGTTGCCTGACAATGCTAAGTTCCAAAAGAACCACGTTTCGTTTATGGGCGGAAACATGGGTGAATCAATGAGCAAAGCTTATGCAACCATGGTTGTACTAAAAGTAGAAGACAAAATGACGCCCGTGCTTTTTAACCGCATTCACAACATGCGTAAAGCACCAAAGAATGATGAAGAACTACGCCAAATTTTCCTCGATGAAGGGGTAGATGCGAAAAAGTTTGACGCTGCGTTTAAAGGTTTCGCCGTCGACTCAATGGTTCGTCGCTTCGACAAACAGTTTAAAGACAGTGGCCTATCTGGCGTCCCAGCGGTCGTGGTAAACAACAAGTACCTAGTCCAAGCACAAAGTATTAAAACTATCGATGAATACTTTGAGCTAGTGAATTACCTGCTGACACAAAAGTAAGCACATGAAAAAGGGAGCGCAATGCTCCCTTTTTATGACTGATTATGATGAATCTCTTTTAATAACTCATCTTTCTCTTGCCACACATTACCCAACCATTGCTGGAACTGACGCTTAAATGGCTTATCTTTAAAGTAATCACCTCGAACTTGCTCATCGACCGGCAAGACATTGATTCTTACCACCACTTTGGTCATGCGCCCCATTAACATATCCCGAAATGGTTTATCTGTATTTTCAGGATAGGCCAGCGTTACATCAATAATATTCTCGAACTGGTCACCCATTGCCGCTAGCGTATATGCAATACCACCTGTTTTAGGTTGAAGCAGGTAATCATACCCGGCTTTACTCTTACGCTGTTTTTCTGGCGTGAAACGTGTCCCCTCCACATAATTGACAACCGTCGTTGGCGAATATTTAAACTTCGCACACGAGCGGCGCGTCGTTTCCAAATCCTTGCCACGCATCTCAGGGTGACGAATCAAATATTCTCGTGAATAACGACGCATGAATGGCATATCCAATGCCCAGCAAGCCATGCCGATAAATGGAACGTAAAGTAATTGTTGCTTAAGGAAGAATTTTGGCATTGGGATACGATCTTTAAACACACAGCAAAGGACAACAATGTCTGTCCAGCTCAAGTGGTTACTGATCATCAAGTACCAACCATTTTTCTTCAGCTCTTCTCCGCCTTCTATATCCCATTCAATACGATTAAACACTGCCAGAATAAGTGCGTTGATAGTCGCCCACAGCCACATCATCTTATTGGCCATTTCAGTACCTTTGGCCTTTAACGCTGCACTCGGTAATAAAAACTTGAACAAAGCAATGATACAAATGACCAATGAACAAAAAGCAGAGTTCAGCGCCACCAATACGATGTTTAGGATAAGAGTCAAATATGCCAACATAGCTATTAATTATGAGATCCGTATGAAAATTATTTAAGTTTCATATATGAATAATAAAACAGCGTGTAATTATACAAGTCCTTAAGCACATTGGAATCATTGTGGCTATGGTCAGATTAGTTGGTTTGATATTGACCCAATAGCCGATGGCCTCAATAGGAAAATAACATTATGAAAAAAACATTCTCAGTGCTCAGCCTATCGCTCTTCGTCACCCCAGCCATAGCGCAGCTTGCTGATGTACCCGGATTTAGCGGAGAGCTAAGTCTAAATACCGGATACACCTCTTCCACATCAAACTTTAATACGTCTGGTGATAAAACCATTGACAGCCTCGATCACAAAGCATCCAGTGAAAGCGGTTTTATTGCCGCGCCACTGGGTAGCCTTGCCTATACCTTTGGTGAGCCTCTCAACCAACAGTTTTACGTCGGTATGTCTCGTGAAGATATCGCGGTCGGAACTTTAGCACTCGAAGTTGGCTACAAGTACCAACTGGGTTCTGGGACCGTGGTTGATGTTTCCTATTTGCCAACCATCATGTCTGGCGAAACCTGGGAAGATCCTTACTTGATTGGCTCAAAGCGCAGCACAACTGAAGAGACAGGTAATGCCTATCGAATTAAGCTAAGTAATTTGTTTGGTAGCGGGTTAAGTATTGATACCGCTTACGCACGCAAAGAGATTGAAGATGAGGCTTCTGGTACCTCTCAGCTCAACAACACGCAAGCTAAACTGCTCGAACGTGATGCACAATCTTACTACATCAAAGGTAGTTACCGATTCCCACTCAGCCGCACTGCATTTATTCAACCTTCGATGACCTTTATCAAAACCAATGCAGAGGGCGAAGCGAATTCACTCAACTCCGTCGGCGGCGAAATTTCTTACTTCAAGATTATGAACCGCCACCAACTGGCCTTAACCGCAGGCTACACCAACCGTTCATACGATGAAGAGAACCCACTGTATAACAAAACGCGCGACGAAGGTGAGTGGAGCCTATTTGCAGCATACGAGTATAAAGAGTTCATGGGTTGGCAAAATTGGTCGCTTATTGGCCTTGCTGGCTACGGTACCAATGAAGCCAATATCAATTTCTACGACACCCAAGAGTCACTTATCTCAGCTGGTATTAACTACCGCTTTTAACTTTTAATGAACCTACACTCCCATTACAGCTCAAGCCTAACTATACGGCTTGAGCTGTTAGTTGTTTTAACAAGCGATCCATAGACCTATAACCTAACGCTTCCGCTAAATGTGTTCGCTCTATTCGCTCACTTTCCTCCAAATCAGCAATCGTCCGTGCGACCTTGATTATTCGATGATATGCGCGAATGGATAAACCTAATCGATGCAACGCACTTTCGAGAAATTGGGCGTCCTCCTTACGCAGTGGGCAATAGCGCTCGATTTCACGACTCCCAAGCAAAGCATTCACTTTATTTGAACGGGCTAACATCTTCTCCCGAGCCGCTACGACTCTTGTTTTTACCACTTGAGTACTTTCGCCACGATCACCACCTTCTGCCAGGGTACCTTTAGGCAACGATGGGATCTCCAGTGACATATCGAATCTGTCTAACAGTGGTCCAGAAAGTCGACTTAAATAGCGCAAGATCACCTGAGGATTAACCCGAGATTGAGAGCCTTCGTAGTAGCCTGTCGGGCTTGGATTAAGCGCCCCAACCAATTGAAAGCGCGCTGGAAAGCGAGTTTTCCCTTGTGCTCTTGAAATAATGATTTCGCCAGACTCTAACGGTTCACGTAGCGAGTCGAGCACTTTTCGTTCAAATTCCGGCATTTCATCGAGAAACAACAAGCCATTGTGTGCCAAAGAGATTTCTCCTGGCCTCGGAACTGTACCTCCACCCACTAATGCGGCCATTGAGCTGGAGTGGTGCGGGGCTCGAAATGGCCTCCGTTTCCAATTAAAAACATTAATCTCTTGCTGTGTAAGAGAGGCTACGGACGCGGTTTCCATCGCTTCCTCATCAGTCATTTCAGGCAGCAAATCGCATAGGCGCGAAGCGAGCATGGTTTTTCCCGTTCCTGGAGGGCCTAAAAACAAGAGGTTATGATTCCCTGCTGCAGCGATCTCTAGCGCACGCTTACCCTGTTGCTGGCCAATGATGTCTTGCAAGTCGCGCTCTAAAGCTGGTGAAATTGTATGTTCTTCTGATTGGTGAAGCTGCAGTTCACTTTGACCACATAAAGCAGCGCACACATCGAGTAAGCTACTGGCTGACTTATGCCGATTTTTACCCACCAAAGCCGCTTGGTCACCATTTTTCTCTGGAACCACCAAACATCGCTGAGCTTGCTTTGCTGCTAACGCCGCTGGTAATACTCCCTTTACGTGCCGTAATTCACCCGAAAGCGCTAACTCTCCAATAAACTCTTTGTCGGCTAAGTACGTTAATGGGATTTGCTCTGAAGCTGCCAAGATTCCTAATGCTATCGGCAAATCAAAACGGCCTCCTTCTTTGGGTAAATCTGCAGGGGCTAAGTTGACTGTGATTCGCTTAGCTGGAAACTCAAAACGGGAGTTGATAATGGCGCTGCGCACCCTATCTCTCGACTCCTTCACTGTTGTTTCCGGTAACCCGACCAAAGTGAACCCAGGCATACCATTACTGATGTGAACTTCCACCGTTACACTCGGTGCTTCAACGCCGACAGACGCCCTACTGTGGATAACGGCTAGACCCATAGTTTACTCACATTAAAAACCATTATTTATCTCCCTGATAATTGGCTAAATTTGTCATCAAGGTTGTTATATAGCTTGGCCAGTTGCTGAAAGAATGTGAAAAAAGTATGAGTTTTTGCTTGTCATTTAACGGAATTGTATGTTACCACTAGTGACGCAAACATTTTCGTACCAGTATTAGGTACCTGAAGACTAAAAAAGAACTATGAATTTTAACGCCCGCTTCAACGCACTGATTGTCCTGATTATCGTGGTCATTATTGATTCCACGCGGGGGCTAGTGGGCGAAAGATAACCACAGAATTTTAAAAACCCCCGCACTGAAAAGTCCGGGGGTTTTTTTACAACTTACGCTAGATAATTGAAATAGAGCTCATCTTGGTCGTAGTCGTTCATGACCCTGATGACGGGAAGAATGGGAGCGCACATGAAGTGCAATGCAACACAACATCGCTTAGGCGATAAACAAGGAGGCTTACGATGACAGGTGCCGAGTTAGTCGTAGCCGCATTAAAACAACAAGGGATTAAAACCGTATTTGGTTATCCTGGCGGCGCAATTATGCCAATTTATGATGCCCTTTATGATGGTGGCGTCGAACATATTCTTTGTCGCCATGAGCAAGGTGCTGCTATGGCCGCGATCGGAATGGCCCGCTCTACACAAGATGTCGCTGTCTGTATGGCAACATCGGGACCAGGTGCGACGAACCTAGTCACTGGCCTTGCCGATGCCTTTATGGATTCAATCCCACTTGTTGCAATCACAGGTCAGGTTGCCAGCTCCCATATCGGTACTGACGCATTCCAAGAAATGGACGTGATCGGTATGTCACTATCATGTACCAAGCATAGCTATCTAGTGACCGACATCCATGAGTTAGCACCAACTCTTGCTGAAGCGTTTGAAGTAGCAAAAGCAGGTCGACCAGGTCCTGTTATTGTCGACATCGCGAAAGATGTTCAACTTGGCCAAGCTCCAGTTACTCTTCTCCCTCCTTTCACGCCACCAGCTATGCCGGTAGCAAGCAATGAAGATATAGCTAAAGCGCAAGAGCTATTAGCACAAAGCTCCCGTCCTGTTATGTACGTAGGCGGTGGTGTTCAACTTGGCCATGCCACTGACGCCGTACGCGAGTTTTTGCGTTTAAACCCAATGCCATCGGTAAGTACATTAAAAGGCTTGGGAACTATTGAGCGCCATGACCCGCATTATCTAGGTATGTTGGGGATGCACGGCACTAAAGCCGCTAACTTAGTGGTACAAGAGTGTGACTTGCTTATCGCTGTTGGGGCACGTTTCGATGACCGCGTGACGGGTAAACTAGATACGTTTGCGCCAAACGCCAAAGTCATCCATATCGATATCGATGCCGCAGAAATCCATAAACTGCGTACCGCAAACGCTCCTGTTCGCGGTGAAATTCCAGCGGTGCTGCCTCAACTTGAGCTATCTCATGACATTACACCTTGGGTAAAACACAGTGAGAGTTTACGTAGCGGTTTTAAATGGCGCTATGACCACCCAGGTGAGCTTATCTATGCCCCGGGTCTACTAAAGCAGTTGTCTGATTTGATGCCTGATAGCTCAATCGTCTCTACCGACGTTGGCCAGCACCAAATGTGGGCAGCACAACATATTCAGCCACGCGACCCACAAAACTTCATCACTTCAGCAGGCCTAGGCACCATGGGTTTTGGTTTGCCTGCTGCAATGGGGGCCGCGGTGGCTCGCCCTGACGACCAGTCTATCCTTATCACAGGCGACGGGTCATTTATGATGAACGTTCAGGAGCTGGGAACACTTAAACGTCGTCAAATCCCGGTAAAAATCGTTCTACTGAACAACCAACGCTTGGGTATGGTACGCCAATGGCAATCACTGTTTTTTGACGGCCGCCACAGCGAAACCATTCTGGATGACAATCCAGATTTTGTAATGCTAGCAAAAGCTTTTGATATTCCTGGAAAAACCATCACCAAGAAAGAAGAAGTTGAGCCAGCCCTTAAAGAAATGCTAGAAAGTAAGACGTCATACTTACTTCATGTTCTAATCGATGAAGAAGAAAACGTATGGCCGCTTGTACCACCAGGTGCATCAAACAATGACATGCTGGAGAACACATAACATGGAAAGATATCTCATCGACATTAAAGCTGACGATAAACCAGTACTGTTAGAACGAGTTCTTCGCGTCGTGCGTCACCGTGGATTTGTGGTGAAACAAGTGGCTGGCACTCAGAATCACGAGAGTAAGATTGCCAGCGTTGAAATCATTGTCGACAGCGATCGCCCTATCTCATTCCTGACTAATCAAATTGAAAAGCTATGGGATGTGCGCACTGTTGAAGTCACGCAAATCGCTCGTGACGAACTCCCAAATAACAACCTACAACAAAAGATTTGTGCATAAGGAAGGCA
>NZ_CFHWOM010000045.1:0-26240 GCF_984391705.1 Vibrio sp.
AAATTAATTTCTTTCGAATTTTCGTCTTACTGATTACTGCTGAAGCCTTGTGGCGCCTGCCGTGTCAGTGAGGCGGCATTATAGAGATACCTAAGAACTTGGCAACTACTTTTTCATAAAAATTGAATAAATAGGGGTTAACTGCCTAATAGTTCATCAAAACCAAAAAAAGAGAGCATTTCTGCTCTCTTTTTGAACGAATTAATACGCTTTTAGTTAAATAAATGCGTAGGCATCAGCGTACATATGCTCGCGTTTCGCATCTTTTTTCTCAGTAAACTGTTCTCTTGCAGCGCCTGCCATTTCAAAACGACCTGCAATATAGATGTCGTAATCAGCCAGAGACTCAAAGTTATGGTTAATTGCTTCTAGCACATTACCTGTTTGACCACTCCATGCTGCTGGTGCGTCTTCTACTACTGGCACGAAGTGAACATTGCTGTGCTTTTCTGCAATCTCAGTTAGCTCTGCTTTCGCGTAAAGCTGGCGCTCATCTTTAGCACCCCAGTATAGGTGAATCTCTTTTTGGCTATTCTGGGCGATACAGTGATCAAGAATAGAACGTACGTAACTGAAACCCGTACCACCAGCTACTAGTAATAGTGGACGATCGCTCTCTTCTTTTACCCAAGCGTCACCGTGAGGCGCATCAATCGCGATATCTCCATCTTCTGCTAGCGCTTTTTGCATAGCTTCTACTACTTCGAGTGCGTAAGCGTTATGTTCTGCGGCACCGATATGTAGCTCTAGTTCACCTTCGTGACGGCAAGGGCTGCTCGCAATTGAGAATGGGCGCTTATCTTTCTCGCCCATCTCTACCATAAGGTATTGACCAGCTTTAAATGCTACTGGTGTTTCTGGGTGAAGTAGAATCTGGTACGTGTTACACGCCAACGGCTCGATAGACTTCACTTTACATTTAATTGTCATGCTATTCCTCTCACAGACCTTTAATCAGCAAAGGTCAGGACTAAATTACTTTCTGCTATTGCTTGGCAAGCGAAGATCCACCCTTGTTGCTGCTCTTTCTCTGTAAGCATTGGCTCAAGGTGGTAACTGACTTGCCCTTCTAGTTTTTTGCACATGCACATCGCACAAGCGCCGACTTGGCAACGGTTAGGGAAGTTAATGTTGCTGTTGAGCGCAGCATCCAACACCGTTTGCCCTTTTTCTATATCGAAGGTGATATTTTCTGGATACAAGACTACTTGGTAGCTCATAAGATTCCTAGTTGTTCCCAGATACTATCAACTTTTTCGACAATCTTTGGATCTTTTGTAATGGGTGTGCCCCACTCGCGTCGACACTCTTGACCTTGAATCTTATTCGTCGCATCCAATCCCATACGAGACAGTGAAGATGGTTGTGATTCAAAAATCGTATCGCGCGCCGGATCCATTCGCGTGGTGATCGCCCAGATAATATCGTTCCAATCACGAACATTAACGTCGCCATCACACACAATCACGAACTTGTTATCAGCAAACTGCTGCCAGATGGTTTCCATAACCTCTTTTGCATGATGCGCCTTCGCCTTCTCAATCGAAACCACGACCATGCTGCTATTGTTATTTTGCAGATGGATATCGATGATTTCTGGATGAGCTTGCTTGATCTGTTTTAGCGCTTGCTCGCATACCGGCTTGTCTTCACTTACAGCAGAAGCTTCAGGAGACAGTTCAAGCTCAGCATCCCACTTCTTGGTGATATCCAGCCCCATCTTAGAGCCTAAGCCAACAACTGGAGATGCAAAGTCGAGAGAATCAATAGGGGTGCTTTCTATCATCAATGTGTCACGCTTAGGGCTCATATGTTCCGCCATCGCTGCAGTGACTTCAGACCAATCACGTGCATTAACACTCTCATCGCATACCAGTACAAACTTGGTGTACATGAACTGACGTAAGAAAGACCATACCCCCATCATCACGCGCTTTGCATGACCCGGGTACTGTTTCTTCATGGTCACTACTGCCATTCGGTACGAACATCCTTCAGGCGGTAGGTAGAAATCTTCTATTTCAGGGAACTGCTTTTGCAGAATTGGCACGAACACTTCGTTCAGCGCCACACCTAATACTGCAGGCTCATCTGGCGGACGGCCTGTGTAGGTGCTGTGATAAATAGGGTCTTTACGCATGGTGATATGAGTAATGGTAAACACATGGTGTTTCTCTTTCTCATTGTAGTAACCGGTGTGATCACCATATGGACCTTCATCAGCAAACTCGTTCGGGTCGATATAGCCTTCCATCACAATCTCTGCGCTGGCTGGCACTTCTAGATTGTTGCTAATCGATTTAACCACTTCCGTTTTGCTACCACGCAGCAGACCAGCAAACGCGTACTCAGACAGAGTATCTGGCACTGGCGTTACCGCACCTAGAATGGTGGCAGGATCAGCGCCAAATGCGACAGATACTGGGAATGGCTTACCTGGATTTGTCTCCATCCAGTCTCGAAGATCGAGCGCTCCACCGCGATGCGCTAACCAACGCATGATAATCTTGTTCTTACCTATCTTCTGTTGACGATAGATACCCAAGTTTTGGCGTTTCTTGTTTGGCCCACGAGTAACCGTCAAGCCCCAGGTTAGTAGTGGCGCGACGTCGTCCGCCCAGCAGCTCATTACCGGAACTTTATCGAGATCAACCTCGTCACCCTGCCAAACGATCTCTTGGCACGACGCTTTACGCAGGCGCTTGGCTGGCATGTTTAGGACTTGCTTAAAGACCGGTATTTTTTCTATCGCATCTTTAAAGCCTTTTGGCGGCTCTGGCTCTTTAAGATAAGCCAGTAGCTTACCTACTTCGCGTAACTCTTTAACGTCCTGACGCCCCATACCGATAGCCACACGCTCCGGCGTACCAAATAAGTTGGTCAACACAGGCATGTTATAGCCAATTGGGTTTTCGAATAACAATGCAGGACCACCAGCACGTAATGTACGATCGCTGATCTCTGTCATTTCATAATCGGGGTCGACAGGGTGAGAAATGCGCTTTAGCTGACCAACCCCTTCTAGGTGATCAATAAAGTCGCGTAAATCCTTATAACTCATAGGGCTTCTAATGCTGATTAATCTGCAAGCAGTATAACAAAAAGGGGCATCCTGAGATCCCCCTTTTTAGTAAGGTTATTGCGAGGTAAAACCCAGTTACGGTAGCACTTTCTGGATTACAGAGCTTTTAACTTGTGGGTTATCGTTAACTAAGTCTTGTAGCCAACCCGTGTGACCTTGTTTGGCTAACTCACGTGCGACCAACGAGGCGTCGTCTGCTATCGCCATGCGAGAGACTAGAAATGCTTTTACCTCTTCCGAGAGTGGGTTCACTCTTGTGAGTAAGGTGATCGCTTCTTCTTTTAGGCGTGGGTTCTTAGTTGCTGCCATCACCTGCTCTAATGCGAAAGGTTCTTTGCTTTCAGCCAAACGTACTAGCTCTGCTTGACTATGATAGTCGGCTTTCATCTTCCACAGGATTTGGTAGACCTCAGGGTCTTCGCTGACTTGTGCCAAGCGTACTACCACTTCTGTTGATGGTAACCAACTCACGATTGGCGACTCGGTTAACTGTTTAGCTAGGTAATCAACCGCCTCTGGAGACAAACTATCGAGCTCACGAACTAACAATGCTTCTCGCGTTTGAACCTGATGGTCCGCTCCTGTTAGCCACGACTTTAAGTCGAGATCTTTCTTTTCAGCATTTAATACAAATACCAGGGTATTTTGGTCTTCGCGGAACTGTTTGATAAGACGGTTAGCAATAGATGGGTAGTTAAATGCAGGAACCGTAAATTCGTAGCCATCACCACGTTCTAAAACTTGGTAGGTAGGGGTAATCGCGAGCTGTTGCTCGACAAAGATCGACATCTTAGGAGTAAGAACGATACCTTGCTGCTCTATCTTTTTGAGCAGTTGGTAGCGCGCCACTTCCTGCTGGGGAAAAGTAAGACGCTCAAGGGCAAACCGCAATGAGTTCACTTCATCGCGCATCACTAACTCTAGAAACTCTGAGGTCTTTTGTTTTACTTGGTCATTCTCCAGCCATGTTTCGACTGTTTGAGGAGACATCTCTGTCGCGAACGATACGCTGACAGGTGTAAATAACAGTGAAATAGACAGGAGTATTGACGACAACAGTCCATGTTGCATTTTAACTTCCTTGTAACACTTTTGGTTATTCTGCAAGCTACTCGCCAAAAATGCAAATAAAAAGCGCTACCAGTGGCAGCGCTTCATAGTCGTTCTAGATAACGATATCTAACTTATTGACGACGCATTGCGTCGAAGAACTCATCGTTGGTCTTCGTCATCGCTAGCTTGTCGATTAGGAATTCCATTGCATCGATTTCGCCCATTGGGTGAACAATCTTACGTAGGATCCACATCTTCTGCAGTTCATCGTTCTTCGTCAGTAGTTCTTCACGACGAGTACCTGAACGGTTGAAGTCGATTGCAGGGAAGACACGCTTCTCAGCGATCTTACGGTTCAAGTGGATTTCCATGTTACCTGTACCCTTGAACTCTTCGTAGATAACTTCGTCCATCTTAGAACCAGTATCAACTAGCGCTGTTGCAAGGATAGTTAAGCTACCACCTTCTTCTACATTACGAGCTGCACCGAAGAAACGCTTAGGACGGTGAAGTGCGTTCGCATCCACACCACCCGTTAGTACTTTACCTGATGAAGGTACTACGGTGTTGTAAGCGCGAGCGAGACGAGTAATAGAGTCAAGCAGGATAACCACGTCTTTCTTGTGTTCAACAAGACGTTTTGCTTTCTCGATAACCATTTCAGCAACTTGAACGTGGCGAGATGCTGGCTCATCGAATGTCGACGCCACTACTTCACCTTTAACAAGGCGCTGCATCTCGGTTACTTCTTCAGGACGTTCGTCGATAAGAAGAACCATTAGCTCACACTCAGGGTGGTTGTAAGCAATACTTTGAGCAATGTTCTGCAGCAGCATTGTTTTACCCGCTTTTGGCGGAGCAACAATCAAACCACGCTGACCTTTACCAATTGGTGAAGCCAGATCTAGAACACGTGCAGTAATATCTTCTGTCGAACCGTTACCACGCTCCATCACCATACGCTCGTTAGCGTGCAGTGGCGTCAAGTTTTCAAATAGAATCTTGTTACGCGCGTTGTCCGGTTTATCATCGTTAACTGTATTGACTTTCAATAGAGCAAAGTAGCGTTCGCCGTCTTTTGGAGGACGAATCTTACCAGCAATCGAGTCACCCGTACGTAGGTTAAAACGACGGATCTGACTCGGTGACACGTAAATGTCGTCCGGGCCTGCTAGATAAGAGCTGTCTGCACTACGCAAGAAACCAAAGCCGTCTTGCAGAATTTCTAGAACCCCGTCGCCGAAAATGTCTTCGCCGCTCTTAGCATGCGCTTTTAGGATTGCGAAGATGATATCTTGCTTTCTTAGACGTGCTAGGTTCTCAAGACCTAAGCTTTCGCCAAGTTTAACAAGATCAGACACAGGTCTGTTCTTCAGTTCTGTTAGATTCATAGTGGTTGATGCTTGTTTAGTCAAAATAAGGATCTGTTATTTTAGTTAAGATGAATTTGGTCACAGGATCGACCAAGAAGAGAACTTGTTTAATTAACGTGCGATAAACTAGCACTAAATACTAGCCTAGTCTAGATTTTGTTAGTCTTCAAAAACAAAACCGTGCACTCTTGCATGCACGGTCTCATCTATCAATTATAGGTTAGCGTCTAGAAACTCTTTTAGTTGAGTCTTAGACAGCGCGCCTACTTTCGTCGCAGCTACGCTACCATCTTTAAATAGAAGAAGCGTTGGAATACCGCGGATACCAAACTTAGGTGGCGTACCTGCGTTTTGGTCGATATTTAGTTTACCGATAGTGAGTTTGCCTTCGTACTCGTCTGCGATTTCGTCCAGGATAGGAGCGATCATTTTACAAGGACCACACCACTCTGCCCAAAAATCAACAAGAACTGGGCCTGCAGCGTTAATTACGTCGGCATCAAAACCGTCATCTGTAAGCTGCAAAATCTTATCACTCATCTTCCACTCCAATGTGTTTTTCTGAACTGGCTGCATGATAACCAGCATTTAGATGCCCTATTGGAATGTATTTACTTTCGTATTGCAAGCTTAAGCTGATATTCTATAGCCATGAAAAAGACGCACATCACAGAGCAAAAGTTCGCCGATTTGGGTTTACACCCTCAAATTACTGAAGGTCTGGAGAAAAAAGGGTTCGAGTTTTGTACCCCAATCCAAGCCTTGGCGTTGCCGGTACTGCTCACCGGCCAAGACATCGCAGGCCAAGCCCAAACGGGTACAGGTAAGACATTAGCTTTCCTGACTGCTACTTTTAACCACTTACTGACGACTTCAGAGCATGAAGGCCGTAAGCCTAACCAGCCGCGAGCCATTATTATGGCACCAACGCGCGAGCTAGCGATTCAGATCTTTAATGATGCTGAGCCGCTAATCGCAAGCACAGGTATCAAAGCGGCGCTTGCTTATGGCGGTGAAAGCTATGATAAGCAGCTAGCTAAGCTTGAAGATGGTGTCGACGTACTAATTGGTACTACGGGTCGTATCATCGATTTCTACAAGCAGCGCGTGTTTAACTTAAACCACATTCAAGCCGTTGTTCTTGATGAAGCAGACCGTATGTTCGATCTTGGCTTTATTAAAGACATCCGTTTCTTGTTCCGTCGCATGCCTGAACCAAAAGAGCGTTTGAACATGCTGTTCTCAGCAACACTCTCTTACCGCGTTCAAGAATTGGCATTCGAGCACATGCACAACCCTGAGCATGTTGTGGTTGAGCCAGAAGTAAAAACAGGCCACCGTATTCAAGAAGAGCTATTCTACCCTTCTAATGAACATAAAATGGCGCTACTGCAAACTCTTATTGAAGAAGAGTGGCCAGAGCGTGCAATCATTTTTGCCAACACTAAACATAAATGTGAATCCATTTGGGGTCACTTAGCAGCAGATGGCCATCGTGTTGGTCTACTCACTGGTGACGTTCCGCAGAAAAAACGTGAACGTATCCTAGAACAATTCACTAAAGGTGAAGTAGACCTATTAGTTGCAACCGACGTTGCAGCACGCGGCCTACATATTCCTCAAGTAACGCACGTATTTAACTTCGATCTACCTGACGACTGTGAAGATTACGTTCACCGTATTGGTCGTACTGGCCGCGCTGGTGCAAGCGGTCACTCAATCAGCTTTGCTTGTGAAGACTACGCCATCAACCTTCCACCGATTGAAGAGTATATTGAACACGCGATTCCGGTATCTGACTACGATCCAAGTGCACTGATCGAAGATCTACCTGCACCGCTTCGCATGCGTTCGAATCGTCCGCAGCAACGTCGTACCAATACTGGTGGATCTCGTTCGGGTAATCGTCGTCCAAACAACCGCTCTCGCCAGCGTCAACAAAAGGATTCTTAAGTCGTCTATGAGCCAAGCAGTTTCATCTCCGCTATACGCAGCCATCGATCTCGGGTCGAACAGTTTCCATATGCTCGTTGTGCGTCACATTGATGGCAGCGTTCAGACTATGGCTAAAATCAAACGCAAAGTTCGCCTTGCCGCAGGGCTAGACGAACATAACGCGCTAAGCCTTGAAGCCATGCAACGCGGCTGGGACTGCTTGAGTCTTTTTGCTGAGCGACTACAAGATATTCCAACCGAAAACATCCGCATTGTAGGTACAGCAACGCTGCGTACTGCTACTAATGTGGATGCTTTTCTTGAAAAAGCGAATCAGATTCTAGGTCATAAGATTGAAGTCATCACTGGTGAAGAAGAAGCCGCCACTATATATAAAGGTGTCGCGCACACTTCTGGTGGCAGTGGTCGCCGTTTAGTGGTGGATATTGGCGGAGCCAGTACCGAGCTGATTATTGGTGAAGGTTTTGAAGCCAAAGCACTGACGAGCTTAAAGATGGGCTGTGTCACTTGGTTAGAGCGCCACTTTAAAGATCGCCAGCTAACAGTCACTAACTTCAATAATGCAATTCTTGCCGCGAAAGAAACTCTGCAACCAATCTTAGAGCAGTATACAGAGATAGGTTGGGATGTATGTGTCGGGGCTTCTGGCACAGTACAAGCGCTGCAAGAAATCATGTTGGCCCAGGGCATGGATGAAGTTATCACTCATGCCAAACTGAAACGTCTACAAAAACAAGCCATGCGGGCTGATCATCTTGAAGAACTGGAAATTGAAGGTTTAACACTGGAAAGAGCTCTGGTGTTTCCAAGTGGTTTGTCGATACTGATTGCTATCTTTGAGCTGTTAGAAATTGACTCTATGACGCTCGCAGGCGGCGCTTTGCGTGAAGGCTTAGTGTACGAGATGGTCGATGAACTTAAGCAAGATGATATCCGCGCTCGTACTATTGCTAGCATTCAAAAGCGTTACCAGATTGACAGTGTCTACGGGGAGCAAGTCGCAACCTTAGCTAAACACTTACTCTCTCAATGCCAGGAAGATTGGATAGCTGAAGAGCAAGGGAAAGTGTTATTAGACACCGCTGCTAAGCTGCACGAAGTTGGCCTAACCATCGATTTCAAAAAAGGTGGAGAGCACAGCGCCTACTTACTGCAAAGCCTAGATTTGCCAGGTTATACCCGTGCTCAAAAGCATCTGCTGGGTGAAATTGCTCGCCGTTACCGTGAGCAGTTAACCTCGCTGCCTGAACAGCATGCTGTCTCTGGTTCAAGTGCGAAGCGTATTTTGCGTTTGCTACGTCTCGCAGTATTGCTGACTCACCGTCGCAATCCAGAGCTTGAGCCTAACATCGCCCTAGCATCTGAAGGGGATAAACTCACCTTAACCATTGACGCAAAGTGGTTAGACTCCAACCCTCTCACCAGTGCGGAGCTCGAAATTGAAGCCAACCGCCAAAGTGACATTGGCTGGCCTCTAGTTGTTATTGCCCAGTAGCCAAAACGCAACAAAAAGCCCGAGTATCTTACTCGGGCTTTTTCGTTTAATTAGCGCCAACCACTTTAAAGTCGGGATTGACCACAGTGAGTTTTCTTACCAGGAAGTTTAGTAACACGCCATACATAGGAACAAACAAACCTAAGCTAATGACTAACTTGAAGCCGTAATCCACCAGCGCGATTTCAGTCCAATGCTCCGCCATAAATGGATCTGGGCTCTGATAAAAAGCAATAGCGAAGAAAGCAATGGTATCAAGTGCATTGCCAAATAGTGTCGAACAGGTTGGAGCTACCCACCACTGCTTTAACTGACGCAGGCGGTTAAACACGTGCACATCAAGAATCTGACCTAATAGATAAGCCATAAAGCTTGCGATCGCGATACGCGCAACAAATAGGTTGAACTCACCTAACTGACTAAAGCCTTGGAATGCGCCTTCGTAAAACAACACAGATAGACCATAAGAGACCGCCAGCGCAGGTAGCATCACTAAAAATATAATGCGACGAGCGAGCTGAGCACCAAAGATACGTACAGTCAGGTCAGTTGCTAAGAAGATAAAAGGAAACGTAAATGCGCCCCACGTCGTGTGGAAACCAAACACGGTAAAAGGAAGCTGAACCAAATAATTGCTCGACGCAATGATGATCAGATGGAACAGAACTAATAGAAAAAGGGCTTTGCGCTGCTGCGCAGGGGTAAAGTTACTCATGCGATACCTTTTTAGTTTGGTTTGGGGGTGAGGGAACCCAAATCGACATCTTCCAAGCCACTGGAACACGCCTTACCAACAATGTTAAATGAAATAATAGCGAAATCTGCAATATGACAGATATTGCGGCGGGCGATTATACATTAACCACTTTATGCCGCAAGCGTGAGTTATTAAGCAATCGTTGGCGTATGGCTTTTAGTCTAAAAGCCTCGTTGAAATAACGACGCGAGAAAGTCGAGTTCTTCTTTTGAATCATCTATAGCCAAAGCTTCAAACCAGACACTTTCACTGTAGTGCTCCGATTTTAAGAACAACTGACAATCTTCAAAGTCAATCAACCACGAGTGAATATCGGCATCCCACTGCTTCTCGATAACCGAAGCCGATAATAGACCAACCAACTTGTCAGCCAACTCTGGGAAACTGTCGAAATCAAAACGCGGCGTACTAATAATGATACGTCCGTCGTCTCGCTGGTACTCAGATAAACCAAATTCCGTTTGTGTTGAATCAGCCATGATTGGTCAAATGCTCCTGAATTAAATCTAAGAAAGGATCGGCGTACTTCTCTAGCTTACGCTGACCGACACCGTTTACTGCTAACATCTCACCATAAGAAGTCGGCAGGATTTCTGCCATATCTATTAGCGTGGCATCGCTGAACACCACATATGGTGGTAATCCATCTTCATCAGCAATCGCTTTGCGTAGCTTGCGCAGTTTAGCAAAGAGCTTCTTGTCGTAGTTTTTACTGATCAACTTATCAGACTTGGCTGCCCTTGCTGCAGTATCTAAGCGAGGCACCGCTAATTCTAAAGAAACTTCACCACGCAGCAGCGGGCGTGCTTCTGGCGTTAACTGTAATGTGGAATTTCGGGTGATGTTCTGGAACAACAACCCTTTATGAATTAACTGACGAAAAATACTCACCCAGTAGTCGTGGCTGTTATCACAGCCAATACCATAGGTAGAGAGCTTATCGTGACCATTTTCGCGTACACGAATATTTTGCATACCACGCAGCACTTCGACCACATAACCAATACCAAAACTCTGATTAACCCGATAGACACACGAGAGTGCTTTTTGCGCTTGCTCGGTAGCGTCAAAATGCTTAGGGGGATCTAAACAGATATCGCAGTTGCCACAAGGCTGCTCTCGATATTCACCAAAATAATTCAATAGTACTTGGCGGCGACAGGTTTGCGCTTCCGCAAACGCACTCATGGCATTGAGCTTGTGTGCTTCAACCTGCTTTTGCGGACCATCATCTTTTTCATCCAGCATACGACGCAACCAGCCGATATCCGCTGGGTCATACAGCATCATCGCTTCTGCAGGTAATCCATCGCGTCCTGCTCGGCCCGTTTCCTGATAGTAAGACTCGATATTACGCGGAATATCAAAGTGAACCACAAAACGCACATTTGGCTTATTTATCCCCATGCCAAATGCCACCGTCGCCACCACAATTTGCAGATCATCGCGTTGAAAGGCTTCTTGGACGTAGGCGCGTTCATCGGCCTCCAGCCCCGCGTGATAACTTGCCGCACGCAGACCGTTGTTACAAAGTTTCTCGGTCACCATTTCCACTTTCTTGCGACTGCCACAGTAAATAATGCCACATTGACCACGTTGCCCCTCAAGGAAACGGACAACCTGCGAGATAGGCTTATGCTTCTCTACCAAGGTATAGCGGATATTCGGACGGTCAAAACTGCCCAAATAGGTGTGAGGATTATTGAGTTGCAAACGCTGCATAATGTCTTTGCGCGTTGCATCATCGGCGGTTGCTGTCAGCGCCATGACGGGTACATGGGGGAAAGTCTGCTTTAGCTGTCCCAGCGAAGCGTATTCTGGCCTAAAGTCATGTCCCCACTGAGAAATACAGTGCGCTTCATCAACCGCTATCATCGACAAAGGTAAACCATGTAACCTGTCGATAAAGTCACGCATTAGCACACGTTCTGGTGATACATACACCAACTTAGTAATGCCGGTGTTCATCCGATTATAAACCGAAATCAACTCCTCTCGAGGCATGGTCGAGTTAATACACTCAGCGGCTACGCCATTCGCTTTAAGCTGATCAACCTGGTCTTTCATCAGTGAAATCAAAGGAGAAATTACCAAAGTTAAGCCGCTGCGTACTAAAGCTGGGATCTGGTAGCACAATGACTTACCACCACCCGTTGGCATAATGACTAAACTGTCCTCCCCCGCCACCGCTGACTCAATGACTTCTTGCTGCCCATCGCGAAACTCTTGATAACCAAATACCTCCTCCAAAACACTTTGGGGAGTCATGGTCGATTCAGATTGTTCAGCTAGCAGTGTGGCAGTCATTAAATTCTCAATAAGGAGTGGTAAGCGGAAGAGCAAGGGGCTAATTGTAATTGGGAATGATGGTGAATAAAACTGCAAATTACTAGGTGATTAATAGAGTCGTTCGTATACTGGATGTTTCATTTTGTAAACGAAGTGTTGGGAACCGACCGATGACACCAGAAGAACAACAAAAAGCTCGGCAAGGCGTATTACTTGCCATCGGAGCCTACACCATGTGGGGTATCGCCCCAATTTACTTTAAAACGATTGGTGAAGTCTCGCCGCTCGAAATCCTTAGCCACCGTGTAGTCTGGTCTTTTGTGCTACTGGCGTTTTTGCTGCATATTGGCCGTCGTTGGCGTGGTGTACGCGACGTCATCCGCTCTAAAAAGAAGATGGCGTTTTTGATATCCACCTCTTTATTAGTGGGCGTAAACTGGCTGATCTTTATTTGGGCAGTCAACGCCAACCATATGCTGGATGCCAGCTTAGGCTACTACATTAACCCACTGATCAATGTATTGCTCGGCATGCTGTTTCTTGGCGAACGACTCAGAAAGCTTCAATGGTTTGCAGTCGTGCTAGCTGCGTGTGGCGTATTGGTTCAACTGATAGCGTTTGGCTCAGTGCCAACCGTAGCAATCGCGCTTGCCCTCAGCTTTGGCTTCTATGGCTTGCTACGAAAGAAAGTTAGCTTGGATGCGCAAACAGGATTGTTCATTGAAACCCTTATCATGCTCCCAGCTGCCGCCATCTACCTACTTTGGATTGCGGATAGTGCAACGTCTGATTTGATGAGCAACCCAATGACATTGAATCTATTGCTGATCTCAGCAGGTGTCGTGACAACCTTGCCACTGCTCTGCTTCACTGGCGCAGCAACACGACTAAAACTATCGACATTGGGCTTTTTCCAATACATAGGACCAAGTTTGATGTTTTTACTCGCAGTCTTAGTTTATGGCGAGGCCTTTACTACCGATAAAGCCATTACCTTTGCCTTTATTTGGGGTGCCTTGGTTGTGTTTAGCTTTGATGGACTTAAAACCAGTCGCCAAACGAGAAAAGCCGCTTTGGCCAAGTGATCGTTTTTTACAAGACATACTTCGACAGTCGCGCTAAGCTTGGTGAAATATTCACCAAGCTTTTTTGTTTCTATGGATAAGGTTCAATACCAAACAGTGCCCAATCAAGAGATAGGTTTGATCGACGCAAACTACCAGACGTTTGCCTTTCAGCGCCACTATCACCTTGATTTTCACATTGGCCTTATTACTCAAGGGGAACAAAAGTTCCATTATCAAGGTAACTCTTACCACGCTGGCCAAGGGCAGATAGTCTTAATGCCGCCCGATGAACTGCATGATGGGCAATCCAAACTCGACTCTGGCTACAAGGTGAAAGTATTTTCTCTAGAGCCTCAATGGCTAAGTGATCTTGCGGATCTAAAACGATCATCAGATATCGTCAGTTTCAATCAACTGGTTATTGAAGATTCACACGTTTTCAACACCTTAGCCGAACTGCACCAAGCGCTGACCAACACCAATATTAGCCAACTTGCCAAAGATTGCCTCCCATTTGAAGGATTTACCCAGTTGTTTGAGCGTTATGGCGCGAAAGAACAAAAGCACGTAGTGCCTTTGGGCAATCAGTCAGTCGCAACGCTCAAAGAGTATTTGATGGCGAACCTAGACCAGCCGGTAAAATTAGAACAACTGTCGACCTTGTGCCAGCTGAGTCCAACTCAATTTCAACGTCACTTCAAAGCAAAAGTAGGCTTAACCCCCTACGCCTGGCTAAGCCGCTTACGACTTGAACACGGTATGAAACTCCTTAAAAGTGGCATTTGTGGCACAGATGTCGCCCATCAAATAGGCTTTTACGATCAAGCCCACTTTAGTAAGGCCTTCAAAGCAACCTACGGCGTCTCCCCTTCACAAGTCAGTTAGTGCCAATAATTTACAATTCACCATGATGTGATTTTGGCAAACTAAGCAAATCACAGTACCTAAGAGTTTCCGTCATGAGTGAGATAACCATCCTTATTACTTTAGCCACCGTTCACTTTATTGCTCTAATGAGCCCTGGGCCAGATTTCGCCCTTGTGGTCCAAAACGCAACACGCTACGGCCGTCAAACCGGGCTATACATCGCTCTAGGGTTATCTTGCGGTATTTTGCTTCATTCAATATTGAGTTTAACGGGCATCAGCTATCTAGTGCATCAACAACCAACCATGTTTGCATTGGTGCAAATCACTGGTGGCAGCTACTTGTTTTATTTAGGTTATAGTGCTCTCAAAGCGACATGGCTTAATCGAAAAAAGCCTGCTGATACAAATCACACTGACGAGACACAGCTGCTATTGAGCAATAAGCGACAAGCTTTCTCTCGTGGGTTTGCCACCAATATCCTCAACCCCAAAGCGTTAGTCTTTTTTGTCAGTTTAATGTCCTCTTTAGTACCAGCCACCATGTCTCTCAGTGGGAAGGGAGCCGCCCTCACTATTTTATGGACCCTCTCGTTAGCTTGGTTTTCGTTCCTCGCTTGGGCACTTTCAACCCAGCGTATGCAACATAAATTGCAATCTATCACCGTCTATATAGATAGCCTTTGCGGCGTGATTTTCACGGTAATTGGGAGCGGGATTCTATGGCAATCGATCAACAGCCTAATTAGTTAAAGCATCTAGACTGGGAATAATTAGTCACATCACTACCTTTAAGGATGCATTTATATGCACCAATAACTGCATTTATGCGCAAAAATCCACCACCAAACGCCCCCAACAAGAGGGAAAAGATCATCGATCATCCCTAGCGCTTGTGCGAGATCTCTCACAAGCAAGTGAGCAAAAATAGCTTTTTCGCTAAGACTAATATCATTAACCAAACATAAGTTATTGATAATAGTGAATTTGTACGTTTTTGTATCACTTTTTGGGTTAGGAAATCGTTTTCGTCATATTGATGAAATTCGGTAGCAGCGTAATATGAACCCTGTCGGAAGGATGCTGACACGGAACAGGAAATTACCACGGATTAGGTAATCTTCAGGAAGAAGATACGGTTGCTTAGGATGAGTAATCGGCATGGATAGCAAATTGGACATTGAACGGACGCAATAGTAACTAGGATGGTTGCTACTAAGGATGGGAAATGGACACCTCTGGACGAGGCAAGGAACGATCATCAGGATGATGAAAGGGACACCGCTCAGGGAACAAGCGAAGTGAGCTAACGAGGATTGTTAGTGGACCAGGATAGGGTCAAGGACACCGCTAGGATGGCGAGAAAAGGACTAAGCTGAAGGACATCAGCATACTATCAAGGATTTGATGCATGGAGCACTTTTAGTAGCCGGATTGCTGCGAGTAAGACTATAACCCCGATGGGCGCAAGCCCTCGGGGTTTTTCTTTTTCTGGTTAGCAGTCATCATCAACCACATTGGTCGTGATGGCGGCATCTGCTTGAGAAGCTGTCGGATAAAAGATTTCTACCATGCAGCGAATATTGCTCGCTGGAGGCAGTTCAAGGTATGAAATCAGGAAATAAGCGGTACTAAAGCCCGCGCCTGGAGATTTGGTAATCGTCATACTCGGATCGAGTCCAGCAAACTCTCTCGCCGCTAACACAAACTTAATGTGCCCATAGTAACCAATAACATCATCAACTCCATCGTTATCAGTATCAATATTGACAACATTGGAGTCCACTTGAGTTTGGCCTTGTAACGCAGCTTTGGTGTAAACCTGAGAATCAGCCGTTAAAAAAGCCGCCTTAGCGCCAAGTAAAGTCGCGACACGAGCATCTTTCTTTAGGTTGATAAATCTCGGCGCCGCTGTTACTGCAATAATTCCGATAATGACAATAACAACGACCAGCTCTATCAAGGTAAATCCATGTTGTTTTCTTAGCACCATAGTACCACTTCACGCTTCACTTACTTGTAGTATAGATAAGCGTGAAGTTAATGAGCCAATTTAGAGCTTTTCCAACCTTGCGTAGGCCGTAACGAGCCATTTAATGCCCTCACCATTAAAGGCAACTTGGACTCGGCTTTGCGGACCACTGCCTTCAAAGTTGATGATGGTACCTTCACCAAATTTTGGGTGCATTACACGTGTACCTAAACTAAAACCGGTTTCGTTAAAGTTCTCTTTGACCACGGTTTGACTGAAGCGACCGGAGCTAGCTGGGCGGCTAACTTGCGCTTTCATGCGTACTTCGTCCAAGCACTTTTCAGGTAGCTCACGGATAAAGCGAGAAGGTTTATGGTACTTGTCTTGACCATACAAGCGACGCATCTCGGCATAGGTAATGTAGAGTTTTTCCATCGCACGAGTCATGCCCACGTAGCAAAGTCGGCGCTCTTCTTCCAAACGCCCCGCCTCTTCAGCAGACATCTGGCTCGGGAACATCCCCTCTTCGACACCTACCATAAACACTAATGGGAACTCTAGACCTTTAGCACTATGCAAAGTCATCAGCTGAACGGCATCGTCAAACTCATCCGCTTGACCTTCGCCAGCTTCTAATGCCGCGTGAGTTAAGAATGCCGTCAGCAGCGTCATTTCATCAGCTTCTTCTGGCTTTTCAAACTGACGGGTTGCAGTGACCAGTTCTTCCAAGTTCTCAATGCGAGCTTTCGACTTCTCGCCTTTTTCTTGCTCATACATGGCGAACAGGCCAGAGTATTTGATCACGTGGTCGGTCTGCTCATGCAAAGACAGCTCATTCGTGTCGTCTTCTAGTGCATTGATCAATTCAATGAATCGGCTTAATGCGCCCGCAGCACGACCAGCCAGAACTTGGTTTTCAAGTAAGTGGATACTTGCTTGCCACATAGTGCTGCCTTGGTCTCGCGCAGCAAACCGAATCGTCTCGAGCGTTTTATCACCTAAGCCACGGGTTGGTGTATTCACCACACGCTCAAAGGCGGCATCATCATTGCGGTTTGACATTAAGCGCAGATAGCTCAGTGCATCTTTGATCTCTTGGCGTTCGAAGAATCGCATCCCGCCATAAATACGATAAGGCAAACCAGCTTGAATTAGCGCTTCTTCGAGTACACGTGACTGAGCGTTATTACGATAGAGCATAGCAGCATCATTCAATACACCGCCTTTATCTTGCCACTCTTTAATCTTGTTCACTGCAAAACGCGCTTCGTCTAGCTCGTTGTAAGCCGAATAAACAGAGATCGGCTCACCTTCCGCCCCATCAGTCCACAGCTCTTTACCCATACGTTCCGTATTGTTGGCAATCAGCGTGTTAGACGCTTCCAGAATGGTTTTGGTCGAGCGGTAGTTCTGCTCCAAGCGAATCGTATTTACGCTTGGGAACTCTAAAGTAAACTTCTCAATATTTTCAATTTTTGCCCCGCGCCAACCATAAATTGACTGGTCATCATCACCCACGATCATCACGTGAGAATCTGGACCAGCCATCATGCGCAGCCAAGCGTACTGGATGTTGTTGGTGTCTTGAAATTCGTCGACCAGAATATGTTTAAAGCGTGCTTGGTAATGCTCACGAATGTGTTTTTTGTCACGCAGTAACTCGTGGGCACGCAGCAAAATTTCCGCAAAATCGACTAAGCCCGCTCGGTCACACGCTTCTTGATACGCACTATACAATTGCAGGTAGGTCTTAGTAATCGGGTCACCGTAGGCGTCAATATGGCTTGGGCGTAAACCTTCGTCTTTTTTACCGTTAATCCACCAAGCAACTTGCTTTGCTGGCCACTGTTTTTCGTCTAAGTTTTGCGCTTTGATTAAACGGCGCAATAGACGAACCTGATCGTCAGTATCGATAATCTGGAAATCTTCCGGCAGCTTTGCATCTAAGTAGTGAGCCCGAAGAATACGGTGACAGATACCGTGGAAAGTGCCGTTCCACATCCCAGAAGCACTACCCATCATCAACTCTTCAATACGGCCACGCATTTCTGCCGCCGCTTTGTTGGTGAAGGTTACTGACATGATTGAGAATGGCGACGCTTGCTCTACCGACATCAACCAAGCGATGCGATGTACAAGTACGCGCGTTTTACCACTTCCTGCTCCCGCAAGCACAAGTAAGTTTTCTAAAGGGGCGGCAACGGCTTCACGCTGCTTGTCGTTCAGACCATCGAGAAGTAATGAAGGATCCATTCTGGGCTCAGCTACTGGTTATCTATACATGAAAAGTGATTATAACCTAAACAGCGACTGCATTTCAGAACAAAAAACAGAAAAAATCACAGCTTTTAAGTAATTAAAAATCAGACACTTAAATAGACAATCAGAATGTTTGAATGATTTTCTATAATTTTTTTGAAAGTTTTTTAACCACTTTTCTATCCTTTTATTTAAGCAAGCTGATGAAAAAGCTAATGATTCACTTGCCCACATAAATAAAGGAATAAAGTCTGAGGATAATACGATGAAAAAATCAAATCTTGCTGTTACTGCCGCTGTTACTGGTCTACTTGCTCTAGGTGGCACTATGCTCACCGCGGCCCCTGCTGTTGCCGCTGAAAAAGAGAAGTGCTACGGCGTATCAAAAGCTGGTAAAAACGACTGTGCTACAAAAACTAGCTCATGTGCAGGTACTGCAAAAGAAGACAACCAAAAAGACGCTTTTGTCGTCGTTCCTAAAGGACTTTGCGGCAAGCTAACAGGCGGAAGCACTCAGTCTTCATAATTCTAACCTTCTGTCCATAAGATGAACGGCTAAGGCTCAACAAGCCGTTCATCTTCACTCACTCGCAAAGGACTAGCCCGTGACAAACCATAACTATCACAAACATATTGGTGTAGGGTTGCGAACACCTCATTTGGATTATTTCACTCACCAGAAGCCTGCGCTGTCATGGTTAGAAATCCACAGTGAAAACTACTTTCAGCCCCACTCTGCTGCTCGTCATACTCTAAGAAATCTTGCCAATGACTACCGCATTAGTTGTCACGGTATCGGATTATCGTTAGGTAGCGTTGCTCGAGTAAATAAGAAACATCTCGAACAACTCAAAAGTTTGGTCGACGAAATTGAACCATTTCTCGTCTCTGATCATTTAAGCTGGAGTGAAAACGGTGGCCACTATTTCAATGATCTGCTCCCGCTACCTTATACCGAAGAAGCATTGGGTGTTTTTTGCCGCAATGTGGTCGAGGTACAGGAGTTTCTGCAACGGCCGATGCTAATTGAAAACCCATCAAGTTATGTGAAGTTCGCTCATTCCACCATTCCTGAATGGGAGTTTCTAGCAGAAGTGCAACGTCGTACTGGCTGCAAACTGCTCTTGGATTTGAATAATATCCACGTTTCAGCCTTTAATCATGGCTTCGATACACAGACCTATTTAGATGCCATCCCAGCTGAACATGTCGATGAAATTCACTTGGCAGGTTTCACCATCAAACAGTTAGAGAAAGGTGAGATCTGGATTGACACTCATAGCAAGCCCGTCAGTGATGAAGTCTGGCAATTGTATGAGCAGTGGCTTACACAACATGGTTCTCGCCATACCCTTATTGAATGGGATTTAGACATTCCTCAACCAGAAATATTGCTAGCAGAAGCGGACAAAGCCAATAAGCGTTTGAATCGGCTGCTCGCCAAAGACGAAGAGAGGATTGCTTCATGAGCCTTTCTTTGACAGAGCTACAACATCAATTCGCCAAGGCGCTCCACTATCAAGCTACCGGGGAAGAATGCCAGATAGTCAGCGATACCTTTAGTGCCGACGAACGAATGCAGATTTATCGGAATAACTTTGTTGTTAGCCTTAGTGAGGTGCTTGAAGCCACCTATCCGATGGTTTCTGCATTAGTCGGCGAGGAATGCTTCACTCAGTTAGCACGCCAACATGTTCTTCTTCACCCTCTAGAAGCGGGAGATGTGAGTGAGTATGGTGCGCATTTCTCCCAGACCATTGAGCGATTCCCTGCCGTTGTTGATGCTGCGCCTTATGCATCGGAAGTTGCTCGCTTTGAATGGTGTATTGATATGGCTCAGCAGCAACAAGGTAACGTCTCTGTTCCAGACAGCTTACTGCCTCTGACCAAGTTGGCAGAGATAGAGCCGGAATTACAACCATCGGTCCATCTACATTTATTGCCAGGCGTGATGCCATTTCACTCCCAATATGCCGTGTTTGCGCTGAAAAAAGCCATTGAAAGCAATCAATTTGATGATTTGGTTTTAGACCAGCAGCAATACGGTGTTATCTGCTGCTCTCTGCAAGGAACGGTTTGGATGCAACCTCTCAATGACGGTGCATTTGAATTACTACAACACCTGCATTCTGGGAGCACCTTAGGTGAAATGCCACCTCATACACTGGAACATCTTAATTATTTTGTCGAAAGCAACTTAGTTGCTGGGTTTTCGCTCGCGCGTTAAGGGAAAAACCATGTCTGAATCTATAAAAAAAATACTTGTTAGCTACGATGCGCTGATCGAAAAGGCGCAATCTGTTTTCGTACCACTGCTTCTGCTCTTCTGTAGACTGTGGGTAGCTTGGGTCTTCTTCAATTCCGGCTTAACCAAGATTTCCACTTGGGATAGCACGCTCTTCTTGTTTGAATATGAGTACCAAGTTCCATTGTTGCCTTGGCAGCTTGCCGCCTATTTGGGTACTGCAGCAGAGTTAATACTGCCAGTATTCGTAGCCTTTGGATTATTAACTCGCCCGATGGCTGCAATACTATTTGTATTTAACATTATTGCTGTGGTGTCTTATCCAGTACTCTGGGAGCAAGGTTTCTTTGACCACCAATTGTGGGGATTAATGATCCTAATCGTTGTGGTATGGGGACCAGGACCATTATCCGTTGATAAGTTATTACGCGGAAAGTTTGCTGATTAATTATCTTCGCTCAAGTCATCTTTGACTGAGTTCACAGCATCACGTGAGGCATGACCAATCGCTTTGGTTGTGTCTCGTGTTGCATGACCAATGGTTGTCGCAGCATCACGAGTCGCGTGGCCAATTTCCGTACCTGCTTGCTTTAGCTCCGCACAACCGACCGCACCTAATAGTACTAATGTGCTCAATACAAACATCTTACCTAGTTTCAGCATATGTCCTCCTTGCGTACTAAGGCGATTATCATAGCAATAAAAAACGCCCCTGACTCATCGAATTAGGGGCGTTTCACTAGTGCGATAAAAACCGATTAAGCGCTAATACCTGAATGACGTAGCAAGGCATCGATTTGTGGCTCACGACCACGGAAGCGTTTGAACAGTTCCATTGGCTCTTCACTGCCACCCATCTCTAGAATGTTGTTTAAGAAGCTTTGACCCGTTTCCGTATTAAAGATGCCTTCTTCTTCAAAGCGAGAAAACGCATCTGACGACAATACTTCTGCCCATAGGTAGCTGTAGTAACCCGCGCTATAACCACCAGCAAAAATGTGGCTAAAGCTGTGCGAGAATCGGTTCCACTCTAGGCTTGGCAATACCGCCACTTTTGATTTCACATCAGCCAGCGTCTCAAGTACACGCGGGCCAACTTCTGGGTCAAACTCAGTGTGCAGCGTGAAATCAAACAAGCCAAATTCTAACTGACGCAAAATGAACATCGCTGATTGGAAGTTTTTCGCTGCCAGCATCTTCTCTAGCATCTCTTTTGGTAATGCTTCACCTGTTTCAAAGTGACCAGAAATAAACGCCAAGGCTTCTTCTTCCCAGCACCAGTTTTCTAGGAACTGACTTGGCAGTTCAACCGCATCCCATGGCACACCATTAATGCCCGATACCGCACCGGAATCCACTTGAGTCAGCATATGATGAATGCCGTGACCAAACTCGTGGAATAGCGTCACCACTTCATCATGGGTAAACAGCGCAGGCTTGTCTCCTACTGGGCGGTTAAAGTTACAGGTTAAGTACGCCACAGGCGATTGCAGTTCACCTTGAGCATTGATACGACGAACTCGGCACTCATCCATCCACGCGCCACCGCGTTTATGTTCACGAGCATACAAATCTAGGTAGAAGCTACCACGCAAGTTGTTGTCAGCATCAAAAATATCGAAGAAGCGCACTGACTCATGCCATGTATCCACGCCCTCTCGCTCTTGAACAGACATGCCAAACACGCGCTTCAATACTTCAAACAGACCACTTACCGCTTTCGCCTCAGGGAAATAAGGACGCAGTTCTTCATCTGAGATTTGGAATAGGTGCTGCTTTTGTTTTTCGCTGTAGTAAGCGATATCCCATAGGTTGAGCTCTTCAACACCAAACTCTGCTTTAGCAAACTGGCTCAGCTCCTCTACCTCACGTTCGCCTTGCGGTTTTGCTTTGCTCGCCAAATCATTTAAGAAGCCAAGAACTTGAGAGGTATTCTCTGCCATTTTGGTTGCTAGAGACTTCTCGCTATAGGTATTGAAACCAAGCATACGAGCGATCTCATGACGCAGTTTAAGTTGCTCATTAATGATTTCGCTGTTGTCCCACTCGCCCGCTTTCGGACCACGATCCGACGCACGAGTCACGTACGCTTCATACAACTCTTTACGTAGTTCTTGGTTATCACAGTAAGTCATCACGGGTAGGTAAGACGGAATGTCCAAAGTAAGTAGATAACCCTCAAGTTCTTTAGCTTCAGCCGCTGCTTTGGCCGCCGCCAATGCGGATTCAGGCATACCCGCGAGCTCTTTCTCATCTGCAACATGCTTAGTCCAACCCATAGTGGCATCTAAAACATTGTTAGAGAATGTAGAGCCTAGCTCAGACATACGCTTACTAATCTCACCATAACGATGCTGTTCATCGGCAGGCAAGCCAATGCCCGACAGTTCAAAGTCGCGTAGTGAATCAGTAATGGTTTTCTTCTGCGCTTGGCTCAATTTGGCAAATGCATCGCTCGCTTTGATCGCTTTGTACGCTTCGAACAACCCTTTGTGTTGACCAACCCAAGTACCGTACTCAGAAAGTAACGGCAGGCAGCTTTCGTATGCTTCACGCAGCTCATCACTGTTGACCACCGAGTTCATGTGACTAACAGGAGACCAAATACGACTTAAGTGATCGTCCACCTCTTCGATAGGCGCCACAACGTTATCCCAGTTTGGAGCGGTATTGTTTTCCAGTACCGAGTCAATTTTAGCGCGACACGCCTCAATCGCTTGCTCAACCGCAGGTTTAACGTGTTCAGGCTTAATCTGTGAAAACGGGGGAAGATCCGTGAAAGTCAGTAATGGGTTAGACATAAAGCATTCCTTTTGATTCAAAGACGTTCTTTAGCGACATCTTTTATTTCTGTTAGATACTAAATATAGGTAGGTTCAGCAATTTTCAATAGTAACGTATACTAAGAGCCATCATTCATCATGCTCTTTGCCCCTTTTGTGAGAGAAATATTTTGTTAAGTTACCGCCACAGTTTTCACGCAGGCAACCACGCTGACGTGATTAAGCATATTGTTCAAAGCCTTATCCTTGATTCTCTAAAGCAAAAAGATAAGCCATTTGTTTACCATGACACGCACTCTGGCGTTGGTCGCTACGACTTGACTCACGAATGGTCAGAGAAAACCGGTGAATATAAGCAGGGCATTGCCCGTGTTTGGGACCAAAAAGAGATTCCAGCAGAGCTTCAAGGTTACCTTGATGCCATCAAAACACTCAACAACGGCGAAGCATTGCGTTACTACCCAGGCTCACCGCGAGTAGCACGCGCCCAGATTCGTCCGCAAGATCGCATGGTTCTAACCGAACTACATCCAGCCGATCACCCGTTGCTTGAACAAGAATTCCATCGCGATCGCCAAGTAGCCATCTACAAAGAAGATGGGTTCAAACGCCTAAAAGCAAGCTTGCCTCCACAAGAACGACGTGGCCTAGTTCTGATTGACCCACCATACGAGCTAGCGAAAGAGTATCGTGATGTGGTGCAAGCAATCTTCCAAAGCTACAAGCGCTGGGCAACGGGCATCTACGCCATTTGGTATCCTGTGGTCAACCGCTGCGACATTGAGGATATGATTGAAGGCTTGGAGGGATTAGGCATTCGTAAGATTCTACAAATTGAACTTGGCGTCACACCAGACACCAACGAGCGCGGCATGACGGCATCTGGCATGATCGTGATTAACCCGCCGTGGAAGTTGGAAAGTCAGATGAAAGAAATTCTGCCATTCTTAAAAGAAGCGATTGCCCCTGCAACCGGTCACTGGAAAGTAGACTGGATCGTTCCTGAGTAACCATCCGTATTCTCAATCTCTAAAAGCGCAACGATGAGGTCGTTGCGCTTTTTTATTTATTTTTAAAAAATTTTCGTCTCTGCTTCGTCTTTTATTTTTGGCCTGCGTCTTAAGTGTGTAAATCATCAAAATATGAAAGAGAGACATCATCATGCTTAAAGTAGTTAGCTTCAAAATCTGCCCATTTGTCCAACGTGTTACCGCAGCACTAGAAGCAAAACAGATCCCATACGAGATTGAATACATTAGTTTAAAAGACAAACCGCAATGGTTCCTAGATATCTCACCAAACGGTCAAGTACCTGTAATGGTGACTGAGTCGGGTACTGCGCTGTTTGAATCAGATGCGATCATCGAGTACATCGAAGATGAGTACGGCCCACTAGAGCAAGGCGTCACTAACGAGCAACGTGCACTTGACCGCGCTTGGAGCTACCTAGGTTCAAAACATTACCTACCTCAGTGTGGAACCATGGGCAGTAAAGACAAAGCAACATTTGAAGAGCGTGCAGAGAAGCTGATTAAAGTATTCCAAAAAGCAGAGAAACAACTGTCTGGCGAAACGACATTCTTCAAATCAGATCAACTAAGCAATGTTGATATGGCATGGTTGCCTCTGCTACACCGCGCAGCAATTGTTAAAGCGCACTCGGGTTACGATTTCCTATGTGGCTTACCAAACATGCAAGCGTGGCAAAAAAACATTCTAGAGTCAGGGTTAGTTGAAAAAACCGTATCAGAAGACTTCGTTCAACTGTTTAGCGATTTTTACCTCTCTAACACCTACCTAGCCGACGGTAAAGACGTACAAGCGAATACTGGCTGCGGCTCATCAAGCTGCTGCGGCTAATCACTCTTCTCGTTCTGATCATTAAAAACCCCAAGCGGAATAACGCCTTATTCCGCTTTGTTACCCCTTCATCGTTATTTGTCATAAGCAATATCACTTTTTCCCATTTAGGAAATTGCTAGACTCGATTTATGATAGGGATAACGGATCATGCCCAGCAAACTTGGGCAGGTAACAATTCATTGCGGGATGTTGAGTTCGTAGCTCATCACCCCCATGTAACTGCTATCGGATAAAATTAATAAGCTCTTGGAGAAAGTAATGGCGACTCATTTTGATTACATCTGTATCGGCGGCGGCTCAGGCGGTATCGCATCGGCTAACCGTGCAGCGATGTACGGCGCAAAAGTCGCGCTGATTGAAGCTCAAGACCTAGGCGGCACGTGTGTAAACGTAGGCTGTGTACCAAAGAAGGTCATGTGGCACGGTGCGCAAATTGCAGATGCAATGAACCTATACGCTGAAGACTACGGCTTCGATGTAGATGTAAAAGGCTTTGACTGGAGCAAACTAGTTGAAAGTCGCCAAGCTTACATTGGTCGTATCCACCAGTCTTACGATCGTGTTCTGGGTAACAACAAAGTCAACGTCATCAAAGGCTTCGCTAAGTTTGTTGATGAGAAAACGGTTGAAGTAAACGGCGAGCACTACACAGCGGATCATATCCTAATCGCTGTTGGTGGCCGTCCAACGATTCCAAACATTCCAGGTGCGGAATACGGCATCGACTCTAACGG
Source organism: Vibrio sp. (assembly GCF_984391705.1). Taxonomy (NCBI): domain Bacteria; kingdom Pseudomonadati; phylum Pseudomonadota; class Gammaproteobacteria; order Vibrionales; family Vibrionaceae; genus Vibrio; species Vibrio sp. The sequence continues at coordinate 25,795 of NZ_CFHWOM010000045.1, forward strand.
TTTCTTCGAGCTAAACGAGCAGCCAAAACGCGTTGCAGTTATCGGCGCAGGTTACATTGCGGTAGAAATTGCTGGTGTACTGAATGCGCTTGGCACTGAGACTCACCTGTTTGTGCGTAAAGAATCTCCACTACGCAGCTTTGACCCAATGATCATTGAAACGCTAGTTGAGGTTATGGACGCAGAAGGTCCTAAGCTTCACACTCAATCTATTCCAAAAGAGATCGTTAAAGAAGCGGATGGCAGCCTGACTCTTCACCTAGAAAACGGCAACACGCAAAACGTTGACCAACTTATCTGGGCAATCGGTCGTCACCCAGCAACAGACGCAATCAACCTTGCATCAACTGGCGTTGAAACTAACGATCGCGGCTACATCAAAGTAGACGAATACCAAGAAACCAACGTGAAAGGCATCTACTGTGTAGGTGACATCATGGAAGGCG
>NZ_CFHWOM010000046.1:0-25428 GCF_984391705.1 Vibrio sp.
ACGATGATACGCACGCTGTTTGGAATGTGGTTACGGATTACCGAAACGAAGAAGTTAGACAGTGCAGTTACAAAGATAACCGCTAGTGTCATTACAAAAGCCGTTTCTAGTTTGGTGGTTACTGCAAGAGCAGAACAAACACCAAGAACCTGAAGCGCGATTGGGTTGTTGTCCAATACTGGTGCTAACAGACTCTTCTTAACGTTTTGTGCGCTAGACATTAGTTCAGACCTCCGTCACGAACTTTTGCTAGGAATGGACCAAAGCCCATATCGCCTAACCAGAAATCAAATGTACCTTGAACACCGTTACCTGTTAGTGTCGCACCTGATAGGCCATCAACACCGTGTTCAGAACCGGCTGGAGCACCACCCTTAACAACTTTGATAGCTGGCTTGAAGTTTTCATCGTAAAGCTTCTTACCAACAAATTGAGCACGCCATGAAGGGTTCTCAACTTCACCACCAAGTCCAGGAGTTTCACCCTGCTCGTAGTAAGTGATTGCAGATACAGTGTTACCGTCAGTTTCTACAGCAACGAATGCGTACATCATTGACCATAGACCATTACCGTGAACAGGTAGAATGATCTTAGATACTGCATCGCCTTCTTTCACTAGGTATACAACACCAGTGTTTGCACGACGTAGGATCTTAGCTTTGTCTTGGTCAGCGGTTAGCTTGATAGACTCTGCTGGATCTTTAGCAGCTTTACGCTGGTCGTAAGTCGCCGCATTACCGTCAACAAAAGCACCAGTTTCAAAATCTACTAGACGAGGTTCGATGTACTGTGCAAATAGCTCAGGTACTTTCTTACCTTCTGCTTCAATGCCAGCAACTTCAACGATCTTAGTTTGCTTATCTAGTACAGCGTTAGCTTTTTGCTTATCACGAAGACCAACGGCTGCTGTTGATACGATGATTGAACAAACAAGGCTCAACCCGACAACAACACCCAGCGTCTTTTTAATGCTGTCGTTATTACTTGCCATAGCGTGCTAGTCTCCGCTTGATGTTCTTCTCAATTACTACATGGTCGAATAGAGGTGCGAACAGGTTAGCGAATAGAATCGCCAGCATCATACCTTCTGGGTATGCTGGGTTAACTACACGGATTAGTACACACATCACGCCGATTAGCGCGCCGTACCACCATTTACCTTTATTAGTAAATGAAGCTGATACAGGGTCTGTCGCCATGAAGAACATACCGAATGCAAAACCACCTAGAACTAGGTGCCAGTGCCATGGCATGTTGAACATTGGGTTAGTATCTGAACCGATTACGTTAAATAGCGTAGCCGTTGCAATCATACCGATCATTACACCCGCGATGATGCGCCAAGAAGCGATTCGCATGTAAACGATCATTGCAGCACCAATCATAAGTGCAAGCGTAGATACTTCACCGATAGAACCTGGGATGTTACCAATGAACGCATCCATCCAAGTGATTGCTTCACCAGATACTGTGTTCACTAGCGCACCGCTACCACCTTGTGCCCATTGGCTAAGCGCCGTTGCACCAGAGAAGCCGTCAGCTGCAGTCCAAACAACGTCACCCGAGATTTGCGCAGGGTAAGCGAAGAATAGGAAAGCACGGCCAGCAAGTGCTGGGTTAAGGAAGTTACGACCAGTACCACCGAAGATCTCTTTAGCAACAACAACACCGAAGGTAATACCTAGTGCCGCTTGCCATAGAGGAAGTGTTGGCGGAACGATCAGTGCAAACAGGATCGAAGTTACAAAGAAACCTTCGTTAACTTCGTGCTTACGCACCATACAGAACAGAACTTCCCAGAAACCACCAACGATGAATACCGTTGCGTAGATAGGTAGGAAGTACGTTGCACCTAAGATCATCTTAGAGCCAACGCCTGCATCGGCGGCTAAGGTGCCACCCAGCATTTCTGTTAGCCAGTAGTGCCAGTTACCTGCAACTACTGCTGCAAGTTGCTCACCAGCATACATGTGGTTAAGCGCTGCGATAGCTTGGCCACCCGCGTTGTACATACCCCAGAACATTGCTGGGAATACCGCGAACCAAACCATGATCATGATACGTTTTAGGTCAACGCTATCACGAACGTGTGAGCTCTTCTTTGTGATTAGACCAGGAGTGTAGAAAACTGTTGCTACAGCTTCGTACAGAGCAAACCATTTTTCATGTTTGCCGCCTGGCTCAAAGTGATGCTCGATGTCTTCAAGAAACTTTTTAAGAGCCATGAAAATTACCCTTCCTTCTCGATCTTATCTAGGCATTCACGAAGTAGTTCACCGTACTCGTACTTACCAGGACAAACAAAGGTACACAATGCTACATCTTCTTCGTCTAGCTCTAGCGCACCCAGTGCTGCTGCACTGTCAGTATCGCCTGCACATAGATCACGAAGTAGCAGAGTCGGTTCCATATCAAGCGGCATAATGCGCTCGTAGTTACCGATTGGAACCATAGAACGATCACTACCGTTAGTCGTCGTTGTCATGTTGAACAACTGACCTTTGAAGATGTGACCAAGGAATGAGCGAGTGATAGAGAACTTGTTCTTACCAGGCATAGCCCAGCCGAATAGCTCTTTTTCACGGCCTTCACGTAATACAGAAACCTGTACGTGGTAACGACCTAGGTAAGCGTGAGGACCAGTTGCGTGAGTACCTGTTAGTACCGAACCAGAAATCACACGAACTTCACCTGGCATTAACTCGCTGTCCGTTACGTCTTCAAGGCTTGCACCTAGAGTTGTACGAACTAGACGAGGGTTATTCACTACTGGGCCAGCCAGAGAAATAACACGGTCAGTATAAAGTTCACCAGTTAGGAACAACTTACCGAACGCAATAACGTCTTGGTAGTTGATGCTCCACGCCACATTTTCTGCATTTACTGGGTATAGGAAATGCATGTGGGTGCCAGCAAGACCTGCTGGGTGAGGGCCATCAAATACATGCTCTTCAACATTTGACTGAGAAGAACGTGGCAGACTAGTACCAGATTTACATACGTAAACCTTGCCATCTGTCAACGTTGAAAGCAGATCTAGACCTGCAACGAATGCTTCTTGTTGTTCATTGATGATCAACTCAGGCTGAGCTGCTAGAGGATTAGTATCCATAGCAGTTACGAAGATAGCCTTTGTAGAAGACTCAATTGCTGGAACCTTGCTGAACGGACGAGTACGTAAAGCTGTCCAAAGACCAGATTCAACTAGTTGAGTTTTTACCGCTTCGCGGTCAAGACCTGCTAGTTGGCTAGCTTCAAACTTGTCAAAAGTAACCTGTTCTTCACCTGCTACTTCAATCACAACAGATTGAAGTACACGTTTAGCACCACGGTTAATCTCGATCACTTTACCAGCTACTGGCGCAGTAAATTTAACACCTGGGTTCTTCTTGTCTTCAAAAAGAACTTGGGCTTTCTTTACTTCGTCGCCAACGCGGACATGCATGGTAGGACGCATGCCAACGTACTCTTCGCCAAGCAAGGCGACTTTTTTGATGGTCTTACCATCATTAATCACCTGGGATGGAGCTCCTGCGATAGGAAGATCCAAGCCCTTCTTTATTGTAATCATACGCACTTGCACTACTTTTATCGGGAAAAAGATTCTTTGATTGCGTAACTTTTAGACACGACACTAGTGTCCGGTTTTGGCATTGTTTCAAACACCAAAATCGCAACATCCTATTAAAAATCTCGCTACAAGAAAACGGCGAGATTTATCAGGTGCGATAGTCTAGCATCTTTTGGGAAGTTGATGCCATGACCAATACAGGTATTAAAGGAGATATTTCGAAGGAATTGAGTTTAAAAGGCTAAGGAATAGTCATAAGTTTGAGCCATCGCACAAACACTAATGTCCACAACTGGCGTAATGTTTCTATCCATTCATATCGTGAAACAATCTGAATTAAAACTAATCGAATGATTTATTTGTTTATACATTGTTAACACGTGTAAGCTGAACAACCAATAAAAAAGGCAGCTTTGCTGCCCTTTGGAAAAACTATTTGGAACCGCCTAAACACATAGGGCTGTCAGGTGCAGACTGCTCCTGCGCTTGCCACTCGCTCGCGGTGTAGGTGTGAATAGAAAGTGCGTGAATGTGGTTTGCTAATTCGTCAGCTAATACTTGATTCACTAAACGGTGTCGGCCAATCAACCTCACTCCTTCAAACTTTGCACTCACCAAAATCACTTTGAAGTGACTTTCTGAGCCTGGAGCAACGTTGTGCATATAGCTCTCATTGATAACCTTTAAGTACTCGGGTTCCAATTCAGTATGCAGTTTGGTTTCAATCACTTCTTGCAGCATTGTGTTTCACCATTTAATTATGAACAGCTTCAAAGGATAGATAATAATCGTACTGGCTATAAAGCAAAAGGTTTTAGTTTCCTGTTTGCTGCTCTTCTGCGACAATTTAATCACTATTAATTAGCTAATCACTCAATTATGAAAACTGAGCTTTCGCTACACGATCGCACCCTTATTCTGCACCGTTATCCCATAAGAAACAATGAAACCCTTCAAGCTTGGGATGCCGGAGACGAGTATCTCATCAATCATGTTGAGCAGTTAGCCTTACCATCGCAACAACATATTTTAATTCTCAACGACCATTTTGGCGCATTGAGCTGTTGGTTTTCCGATCAACACCGAGTCACTATGATGAGTGATTCATTCATTTCACACCAAGCAACATTGGCTAACTTAGCTCAAAACCAATGTGGCCAAGTGTCCTTAGCTTCTACAATCGACGATGTCCCAAAAGATGTTGATCTGGTATTGATTCAACTGCCAAAAAGTAACCGCCATTTGGTATGGCTACTTCATCAGTTGAGAAAGACACTGCCAAACGATGTTCCGGTTATTGCCGTAAATAAAGCAAAAGAAATCCATACATCAACATTGAAGCTGTTTGAAAAACATCTAGGCATAACTACAACATCACTTGCATGGAAAAAACACCGCTTAGTTTTTGCTTGCTCCAATACCCAACACGCTATGGAAGTCGAGCCATTTACTTCCTGGCAGGTGGAAGAACACGACATCCAATTAGACAATTTGCCCAATGTCTACTCTGGAGAAAGCTTAGATCTTGGTGCTCGATTTATGCTACAGCATTTGCCTAAGGGGCTAGAAAGCAAGAGAGTTATAGATCTTGGATGCGGTAACGGTGTGCTATCAGTGAAACTTGCTCAGCTTAATCCTGACATCACGTTGACCTGCGTTGACGAGAGTTTCATGTCAACGCTTTCTGCAAGGCGTAATCTAGAAAACAATGTGCCCAACTTCACCAGCTTTACCTGTACCACAAACAACTGCCTAGATGGATTCGAGGCACATAGTGCAGACCTCGTTGTCTGTAATCCTCCATTCCATCAGCAACAAGCCATTACAGATCATATCGCATGGCAAATGTTCTGTGATGCAAAGCATGTTCTTAGCACTGGTGGGCAATTATTAGTTATCGGTAACCGCCACCTCGGCTACGATGGGAAGTTATCAAGATTATTTGGTAAGTCGAACGTTAAGCAAGTTGCGGCAAACAAAAAATTTGTTATTTTACAAGCAACTAAATAGTTCACTATCCTAGTTCTAGGACTATCGAGTTTCGAATAAAGGAAATTACAATGAGAAAACTGGTTTTAGCCGCATCAATGGCACTTCTCACCGCGTGTGCAGCGCCTCAACAAGAGCAAATTAACTTTATGCCAAAAGCGGTACTTAGCAATGGCGATTTAGTTCAAGATGCGACGTTCAGTCTAACCAGCAAAGATGTTCGCTCGGCTCAATACGTCGCTTTAGTGGATAGTGGCCGTTCAAACATTGAACCTATCCATTCAAAGCAAAATGTTCGAATCTCTCTTGAGAATGCTTTACTAGAGCAGTTCCAATCGCAGGGTTTTAGAAGCACTGTAACCAGCGAGAACAGCATTCAAATCGAAGTTCAAGAAGCATTAGTTTCCGTAAAGCATACCATTATGGAAAATGAAATGGATGGTAAGGTAGTTGTCGAAATCACAGCTGAAACACCGCAAGGTAAACTTGTAAAAACTTACACAGGTACCGCTAAACGTACTGGTGCGTTAAGTGCTTCTAATGAAGATATCGAAGGCGTATTAAACGACGTAGTAAATCTTGTTTTGCAAGAAGTCGCCAACGATCGTGAGCTTCAATCTTACATGCAGGAGCGTTTCTAATGCGTAAATTGGCCATAGCATCTTTAGCACTATTTAGCAGCTTAGCACTCGCGGGACCTAAGGTAGAATTCGAAACAAATTTAGGCTCATTTACGGTTGAACTCAATGACCAACGCGCCCCTATCACTGTGAAGAACTTTTTACGTTATGTGGAAGATGGCAGCTATGTTGGCACTCAATTTCACCGAGTTATTCCTGGTTTTATGGCTCAGGGTGGCGGCTTCGATAAAGATATGAAGCAATTGCCGACCTATGCTCCAATCAAGAACGAAGCCAACAATGGTTTGCAAAACAAAACCGCGACGCTTGCAATGGCAAGAACCAATGATCCTGATTCTGCTACACGTCAGTTCTTTATTAACTTTGTCGATAACAGCTTTTTGGACTACGACCAACGTCCACCAGGTTATGCGGTATTTGGTAAAGTGACTCAAGGATTCAATGTTGTTCAGGACATGAGTCAAAAACGCACTCATACCGTTGGCCGCTACCGAGACGTACCGGTTGAGCCTATTATTATAACTAAAGCAACTCTCCTTCCATAATCACTCTTTCAGGCTCTAGCTTTTCGGCTAGAGCCTTTTGCTGACCGAAACTTCTACAAGGAATCGTGTATGTCTTCTGACTCTCCTTCCATGACTTGGCGAGAAACCATCCAAAGCTATATGGACAAGCGCTTATTATGGGTGTTCATGTTAGGCTGCTCGAGTGGCTTTCCATGGGTTCTTATTGGTTCCAATATGTCTGGTTGGCTCAAAGATGCTGGACTGACTCGTGCAGCAATCGGCTACTTTGGTAGCGTATTCGCTGTCTATGCCATTAATTTTCTTTGGGCTCCGCTTGTCGACCGCGTCCGTCTTCCTGTTTTACATTCCTTTTTAGGTCAACGTCGTAGCTGGATTTTCTTGTGTCAATCTGTGGTACTCGTCTGCACGCTGTTTATTGCTGGTGTTGATCCATCTCAGAACTTGATGCTCACTTCTATGTTGGCACTTGGCATCGCAATATCATCAGCAACTCAAGATATTGCGATCGACGCATTCCGTATAGATAGCTTCCCTAAATCGGAACCATCTAAATTACCTCAAGCTTCTGCGATGGCAGTCATTGGCTGGTGGACTGGGTACTCGGTTCCTGGCTATTTGGCCTTTATCAATGCGGATGCAATTGGTTGGAATGGCGTCTACTACGGAATGGCCGCTATTGTAGGGTTATTGATGCTCTTTACCTTACTTGTAGGAGAGCCAAAAACACACCGTGCATCTTTACAGGCAGAAGCAGAGCAGCGCCACAACCAAGTCGTAGGTAATAAAGCTCTCGCTTGGATTACGGTAACCGTTGTCGAACCTTTCCTAGACTTCTTCAAGCGTAATGGCTTCCGCGTCGCACTGACACTACTTTTGTTCGTGTTCTTGTTTAAGATTGGGGAAGCATTCTTAGGAAGAATGTCGATCACTTTCTATAAAGAAGTTGGCTTCTCGAATGAACAAATTGGTTACTACTCAAAACTGATTGGTTGGGGATTAACCATCCTATTTACTTTGATCGGTAGTATGGTCAATGTGAAATTTGGTATCGTTCGCGGCTTAATGATCGGTGGTATCGCCATGGCATCAAGTAACCTAATGTTTGCTTGGATGGCAAAAGTGGGACCTAATGAACAGCTATTCTTAGCGACTCTCGTCGTGGACAACTTTACTTCTGCCTTCTCAACCGTTGCCTTTGTTTCCTTCTTAACCGTGGTAACAGGTCAAGCGTTTTCAGCCACTCAGTATGCTTTGCTGGCCTCACTAGGTAACTTTGGTAGAACGACTCTCGCATCCTTCTCCGGCGAGCTTGTCGATTATCTAAATGACTGGTCAATGTTCTTCATTTTAACCGCACTAATGGTCATTCCAAGTCTATTGATGCTCTATTCGTTGAGACACTATTTTTCTGACATGTTGGAGAAAGCTCGAAAGCGAGATGCTGAAGAATCAGAGCAAGTGAAAGCTACAGATTCTTAAGTCCCAGAAAACAAGAAGGCTTGGAAAAACCAAGCCTTTTTCATTGTTGCTGAACAGATAATTAAGGATACAACCCCTTCCCGAATCTGTTGAACAGGCGCGCCACCCCTTGCGTAAATATCATCGGCTCAGTGAGGACCGTTAAACATAAACAGTCTTCACCTTTCTGAGTAAATGGACTGTGCTTGATAGACGCATCTTTTACTAGGTAATCACCTGCTTCATAGTGACCATCTTCATCACTAAAACCACCATGTAAAATTAAGGTTGATTCAATCCCTTTATGGGTGTGTTGGGGAATTTGCACATCTTCGGCGATATACATCAAATTCACTCGACAAGAATCCGAAATGTCTACTGGAGCGCTAAACACCTTACCGCCGTAGCTTTTCCAATCACCGATATCACTGCTAAAGCGGCTTATCGCACGTGGTAACATGAACGATTTATCATTAACCACAATTAGCTTTGGCTGCTGAGGAAGACGAAATGGTTCATTGTTTTGCTCAAGGGCCACAATATCATCAAACATCTCGGCTAACGGGTCTGAACTCGTCTCATTTTCTACGTCTAGACTGAACAGGGCTTGGCCACACTGTTGCTCAATCATCGCGACTTGTCTGTTACAATGAGGGCAAGCTTCCAAATGAATGGCTACCGTGAATGCGGTCACCGCGTCTAACGTACCTTCAACATAGGCTTGAAGCATCTGGCTGTCGGGATGGTAACTCATAATTTATCCGCCTCTATTGAATGTCTTAGTTTCTCAACAGCAAGCCTTAGTCTCGACTTTACTGTACCCAAAGGGATATCAAACATCTCCGCCACTTGTTGGTGAGGAAGATCTTCTAAGTAGACGGCCTGAACAACTTTTCTCTGAGCCTCAGGAAGCGTATCCAAGAATTTTACAACTTGCTCTTTAAGCATATCCGCTTCCGGAGAATAATGGTCCACCATATCAGGTGGGCAGTAATCATTGGGCCAAATATCTTCAGAGTGCAAATGTTGGTCACGACCTTTTTGACGACGGAGCATGTCGAAACATAGATTCCTCGCAATCGTAAAAATCCATGTTGAGAGTGAACTTTTGTCACCGTTAAAAAGAGCGCTTTTTTGCCAAACCGTTGCTAATGTTTCTTGCACCATTTCTAATGCGACCTGCTCGTTACCAACATGTCTGTAGGTAAACTGCTTTAAGCGGGGAGAGAAATGTTTGAACACTAAGGCAAAGGCTTGCTTGTCTTGCTGTTTAACCCTATCCATACATGAAGCCCAATCAGCTTTAGTATAGTTTTGCGTATCCAGATTGCTCATTCGACTATCCTTTACACCCTGTAATTGACCTTACTACGTTAAAGGTAGCGGTTAGGATCATTATTGGACTCATAATTTAGAGTTTGGCTCAAATAATTCACCGCAGACTGGCAATCCAACTCAAGCGCAAGAGAGTCAAACTGCCTGTTTGATAAAGGAAGTATTTCTAACCAACGTTGACTAACCCAAGTCTCATCATCAAAAAACTTTTGGTCATACAGTTTATTGAGCTGCTCGAACTGTGTGTAGACCTCTTGAAGTTTTAAACTCAGAGTTTCCCCTTGCTGGCACAGTTCTTTTACTTGCCAGTTAGGCAACCATTCTACCTTGGCAAACCGCAAGCCATCATGCTCAGTTCTCACTCTCCGAATCATAAACCTCTTGAGGCCTGTAACGGTAATGCCCAATAAACCATCATCTAACTGCTCAAAATCGATAATTTGCACTAGGGTACCAACTGAGGATAACTCGCTATCTTCAACTCTATGTTGCTTTTCAAACAAACAAATGCCAAACAGCCCATCTTGCTTTAGAGCATCAACCACTAACCGCTTATACCTCTCTTCAAATACACGAAGTCTCATTTTACCTTCAGGTAACACAATAGAGCTCAACGGAAATAGCATTACCTCTTGCATCAACAACTCCTTCAAACACTTTAGTTACAGATACGCAACTTATTTAAGAAAGATCAGGTAAATGAGGAATTGAACATGTGATGAACATCAAATTCAAACCAAGCGTTTGCGTAATCGTTACCTCTATCATTTTTTGTGCAACTAAAATTTAGTTCCGTTGCATGACCATTTTTAACTTGTTAATGAGATCCAGATCGCTCAATTTAGTTTTTTTTACATCAGTTGCAGATGGTTTTTGAGATTTTTATCGATATTATGCAGCCCCATAAAGCACGACAAAGATTGTGCACTTAAACAAATATCCAATGAATAATTGAATTAACAAACATAGAGAGTTCCACTATGCGTAAATCACTTCTAGCTCTTGGTGTTGTGGCAGCGATGACAGCTCCAGCAATGGCAGCAGACTACTCAGATGATGTTCACAAGAATGACTCAAAATTCCTGCAGTTTAACCTGATGCACACGGTAAATGAAAAGCCAGGCAGCATCGACCACACTTACCTTGAAATGGAGTTTGGTGGTCGCTCAGGTATTTTCGATCTGTACGGTTACATTGATGTGTTCAACTTGACGAATGATGACGACAGCGATAAAGCAGGCGGTGATCGTTTATTTGCTAAATTCGCGCCTCGTATGTCACTAGACGGTCTAACTGGTAAAGACCTTTCTTTCGGTCCAGTTCAAGAACTATACATCGCAAACTACACCGTTATTGACGGTGGTGCATCATACAGTTACGAACTAAGCAAAACTGACCCTAACACAGGCGAAAACCTAGTAGCTGAGAAAGAGCCTGGCTTCCAATCAATGATCGGTATTGGTTCTGATGTCATGGTTCCATGGTTCGGTAAAATGCAGTTCAACCTTTACGCAAACTACGACGTAAAACAAAAAGACTGGAACGGCTACCAAGTATCGACAAACTGGTTCAAACCATTCTACTTCTTTGAAAACGGCTCATTCATTTCATACCAAGGTTACGTTGATTACCAATTTGGTATGAAAGAAGAGTACAGCTCTGCTAGCCATGGTGGCGCAATGTTTAACGGTCTCTACTGGCACAACGATCAATTCGCTGTCGGTTACGGTCTTAAACTATACAGCGATGTATACGGCATCGAAGACAGCAGCGCATTCGAATCGTCTGGCGTTGGTCATTACTTCGCTGTCACGTACAAGTTCTAAACAGCGCATAATAAGTGGCACCTTCGGGTGCCATTTTTATTTGCTTTCTCGCCTGATAACCTTATTCTCTTGGCAAATCCTCAATTTCCAGAATAAGACATGAATATTGTAGTTTTGGGGCCTGGTGCGGTCGGCTCTTTGTGGGCATATTCACTACATAATGCAGGGCATTCAGTTTCTCTTTATTCACAACAGAGTTCGTCTGAACTAACGCTCCAGCTTGACGATAAACCATCGTTTACTCTAGCGAATAACCAGCCATCTCATCTCCAACAAGCAGACTTAATACTGGTCACAGTCAAAGCCCCCCATGTCGTATCTGCGCTTGAGCCCTTACTGCAGCATATTCATTCTGACTGTATTGTCGTACTAATGCACAATGGAATGGGTACCGCAGAACTTGTCACTTCACGACTACCGAATAACCCACTTGTGTTGGCGACCACAACACACGGTGCATTGCGTCTCTCTAAGCATCATGTATCTCACACGGGGTTTGGGCAAACCCAATTGGGTGGTTTCAATTCAAAAGGAAAGCAGTGCCAATTTCTTCAAGAAGTATTTGCGCACGCTCTGCCTCAAGTAATCTGGAATAATGACATAATGAATGCGCTATGGCTTAAGCTGGCCATCAACTGCGCGATAAACCCGCTAACCGCGATCCACCAGGTGAATAATGGTCAACTTGCACAAGTAGCATACCGTGACACTATACATAGCGTACTTGATGAACTGCATCTCGTGTTGACTAAGGAAGGCCAAGCCCTGACACGCGAAGAGCTCGAAATACACGTTTATAATGTTATTCAAGCAACAGCAAAAAATCATTCATCTATGCATCAAGATATTGTCCATAGGCGCCCAAGTGAAATAGACTTTATCACTGGCTATCTCATACAAAGAGCGCAACACCACCACTTAGCCGTGCCGGTCAATATGGCGCTATATCAACAAATCAAACACATTGAACAGAGTTGGACATCATGAGCAAAAAAGTACTAATCCCTATCGCACCAGGAACAGAAGAAATGGAGGCGATTACCATCATAGATATGATGGTACGAGCGGGGTACGAAGTTACCGTGGCAAGCGCTGACTTTGATGGCCAACTCACGATGAAAGCCTCTCGAGGCGTCACACTTACTGCAGATTGCAAATTAGTGGATGTCGCAGATGACGAGTTTGACGCAGTAATTTTACCTGGTGGTATCGAAGGCTCAGAGACATTCAGAGATAGTACAGTACTAGTAGAAATCGTGCGCCAGCAAATGTACGAAGGCAAGCTTGTCGCCGCAATTTGCGCCGCCCCAGCTCTTGTTCTGTTGCATCATGACCTTTACCCAGAAGCCCTGATGACTTGCCACCCTAGCTTCCAGGAGCGTATTCCAGAAAAATATCGCCGTGTTAAGCGTGTCACTTACGATATCAATCACAATCTTCTCACCAGCCAAGGCCCTGGAACCGCTCTTGAATTTGCGATGGAAATCATCATAAATCTATCAGGTAAAGCTCATGCTTGGACAGTTGCAGAGCCAATGGTCACGATTCCAACATTGCAGTATCACAAACTAGGTGATGAGAATGTTTGATGCTCAGAACGTTGCAAGCGAATTCCCAGCTCTACAACAACAAATCAATCAGCAACGCTTAGTTTACCTTGATAGCGCTGCTACTACTCAAAAACCTAAATGCGTGATCAGTGCAATCAGCCAATACTATGAGCGACAAAATGCAAACGTGCATCGTGGTAGCCATAGTTTGACGGCAGAAGCCACTAGCCAATTTGAGGCTGCTCGCCATACTGTTGCAACATTCATTGGTGCGGCTTCCCCCAAGGAAGTGATCTGGACGCGCGGTGCGACTGAGGCGCTGAACTTAATTGCCCAGACTTATGCTAGGAATACACTCAAACCTGGCGATGAGATTTTAGTTGGCGAGATGGAACATCACGCGAATATCGTCCCATGGCAGATAGTGGCAGAGCAAACTGGCGCTATAGTGACAAAGATCCCAATGACCAATAACTGCCGATTGGATATGGCGTCCTTTGAGCAGTTGATTAATAGTAGAACGAAAATTGTTGCTATCGCCCACATTACCAACGTCACCGGGACTCGTCAGCCAATTGAAGAAATAATCCAGAAAGCCCATCAAGCAGGAGCGGTTGTTGTGGTTGATGGTGCACAAGGCATCGTTCATGAGCAACTGAATATGAGCGTTCTGGATGCAGATTTTTACGTTTTTTCCGGCCATAAACTCTACGCCCCTGCCGGCATCGGTGTTTTGTTTGGCAAGTTGGATTTGCTTGAGTCTATGCCACCATGGCACGGCGGTGGAAAAATGGTCGAAAAAGTGTCGTTTTCCGGAACCACATTTACGCAAGTCCCCGGAAAATTTGAAGCTGGTACCCCTAATGTAGCTGGCGCGATAGCACTCGCAGAAGCGATCGATTGGTACTCTCAATTTGACCATTGTTCTGTCGAGCAGCATATCCACCATTTAGTCGAGTTGGCTTACGAATCACTAAAAACCATCGACGATGTGAAAATACTTGGCTATCAGAAAGGCGCATCGGTACTCTCATTTATTCTTGAAGGAGTTCACCACCAAGACGTTGCGACCTTGCTTGATCAACAAGGTATCGCTGTTCGTGCTGGTAATCACTGTGCCCATCCACTAATGGATGCACTTGGCGTAAAGGGCACCATTCGTGCTTCATTTGCTGTCTACAACACGCAAGATGACGTTGAACGTTTAGTGGCTGCAGTTGAGAAAGCGGCTGATATGCTCTAGATATAAAAAAGGTCGGCAAATGCCGACCTTTTTAATGATTCATCACAATTCATCAAATGCTTCAATCGCCTCAGAGAGCTTCTTCACCCCATGAATTTGCATGCCCGGAATACCGCCTTTGGGCATATTCGCAGCAGGGACAATCGCTTTCTTAAAGCCATGTTTAAATGCTTCATTCAAACGCTCTTGACCGCTAGGTACAGGACGAATCTCCCCTGCTAACCCTACTTCACCAAACACCACCACATCTTTTGGTAACGGACGATCTCTAAAGCTTGAAAGTAGAGCCATCACCAAAGCCAAGTCTGCACTGGTTTCTGTGACTTTTACCCCGCCAACGACATTAACAAATACGTCTTGATCTGCCATTTGTAAGCCACCATGTTTATGCAGGACAGCTAACAGCAATGACAAACGGTTCTGCTCTAAACCGACAGCAACACGGCGAGGATTGGCTAATTGAGAGTAATCAACCAAAGCTTGAATTTCCACCAGCAGTGGTCGCGTACCTTCCCACACCACCATCACTGAGCTACCAGAGGTATCTTCTTCACCACGGGACAAGAAGATTGCCGATGGGTTACTGACTTCTTTAAGTCCTTGCCCCGTCATAGCAAATACACCCAGTTCATTCACCGCACCAAAACGGTTTTTATGGCTGCGTAACGTTCTAAAGCGGCTGTCCGTTCCACCATCAAGCAGCACTGAGCAGTCAATGATATGCTCAAGTACCTTAGGTCCAGCTAAAGTGCCATCTTTCGTTACGTGGCCAACAATAAACACTGAGACATTGTTTTGCTTAGCATAACGCGTTAACGCTGTCGCTGATTCACGCACCTGAGCAACACTACCCGGTGATGATTGCACATCGGACACGTGCATTACTTGGATCGAGTCGATCACCAAGATCTTTGGTTGTTCTTTTTCCGCAATCTGGCAGATACGATCCACATTCGTTTCAGAGAGCATCTTCAAGTTATCTTTAGGTAAGCCCAAGCGAGATGCTCTCATCGCTACCTGCTGCAAAGACTCTTCACCTGTAACATAGAGAGTTGGCATTTGTGACGCTAGGTAACACATCGTTTGTAGCAGCAGAGTAGATTTACCCGCGCCCGGGTTACCACCAATCAATATTGCCGCTCCTGGCACCACACCGCCGCCAAGCACGCGATCTAATTCTTTGAAGCCACTAGTAAAACGCGGTACTTCTTGCAGATCTATTTCTGATAGCGTCTGAACCTGAGTCTCACCAGAATTACCTGCATAACCAGTTAATCGCTCATTGCGTGCAGCTGCAGGGGAAGCGGCAAGTCTCACTTCGCTGATGGTATTCCACGCTCCACATGCATTGCATTGCCCTTGCCAACGGGGAAAGTCTGCGCCACAGTCGTTACAGACGTACGCTCTTTTTGCTTTAGCCATGTCGCCTCATATTGGTATTTGTGAACTGGGATATTGCTTTGAGCCTAATTTTGCTTGATTCGCGGTAACTTATCACTAAAGATCTTAATATCAAGGTCGATATCCTGAAGTATGGAGTACTTTAAACAATCAATATGCAGCAGCCAGAAATCCTTTCTTTAGCAGAAAGACTTATTCCTGCTTATCACGCGGATGATTTTGAATTCCTTCTCGGTCAAATGACAGAAGGCGAGCCCCCATCAGTCAAAATTCTGGTAAAAATGGAGCTAAACCGTGTAATGGCTCCGTGCACAAAAAGTATTGACCTTCGCGGACGCGTTAACGGTGAATGCCGAGAGTATCAGCTTGATGGTCTAAAGCACTGGCTTGACGACGTTGCATTCAACGCGTACCACAAAAATACCCGTAAGTTTGGTGGCTATACCGAAGGGGTATGGGAAGCACTTTGTAATACGCATAATAACTTCAGAGTCATGAAACAACGAGGACACTCACCTGGTGGTGGCACAGCCTCAGAATCAAACCCTCTTGAAGTAGAAGCGATTAATCTCGGCTATGATCTTAAACGCCGAGAAAACCGTTTAAGAATTTCTTCTCAAATAGAAATCAAGCTCGCTAACAAGCAGTTAGTTCACGCCGTTACTATCGATTTATCTCCATCAGGAGCCAAGTTTAAAGTACCGTCTGCCTTTGACTACAAACTTGGTGAAATTGTAAATGTTCGCTTTGTTGAACTAGAGCAAACCAGTGACATCGAAGGAATTCATAATTCTATTCCATACCGCGTTGTCGGTATTGATGAATCCTATGAAAACGACGCGGTTAAGTTTTTACGATTGTTAAAGCTCGATGATACCAACACTCTCAGTATTGTGATCGAGCAGTACCTAAAGAACGATGCACAAAAAGCACGTCACGATAATCAAGACAAGATAATTCGAGCTCGCTCACGTGGCTTCGAACACACCTATCTCAAACACACATGCAATTTGCCAGTATTTTTCAGTGGTGACGAACTCAAGCTAGTACTCATGACTGAGAACAATTATGCCATTTGGCAGTACTGGCAAGACGAACGAAACCAGCAGACTCTTAGCAGCCTTTTCAATGCGCAACGCATGACCAACCTTACAACGCCAGGAATGAAGGGCAGTAACAATGTACTTTATTCATTCACACATGAGCACAAAGGTCAGCAACTGTTTTTCTCGATGATGATGCCCGAGGCTACGCGTGAAGTAAGGCAATTGTTTTGGCACATTGGGGCAAAAAAAGAGAGCTGGAAAGCGTTCAGGCTGTCTGTGTTTGAACTCTCAGAAGAAGAGCGACAGGAATTAGCACAGCACTCCACCGAACTTGGCTTAGAGCCTAACTGCCTAACTCACTGTGGTATGTTGCAGGAAATCAGTGACCACCGGAGTCGTCAAGATTACCTCTTAACTGATAAACCAAGGTTAGCCAGTAGTGAACTGAACCAATTCCGTCATAATCGTAATCCAAGCTACAACCCCGTTTGCCTTTATTTTGATGCAAAGTCTCGCCGTAAAGAGCCTAGATATCAGTTTAAGTCTCCAATCGAGCTTACACTGAGCAATGGAGAAGTGCTGCAAGGAACAACGTTAGATCTTTCTAAACATGGCGCTAGTATTGCGTTGGCTGAGCCATGCAGACTTAAAGCTGACGACCTCTGTACTATCAACTTCAAAGAGCTTCAGCTATACGATAAAAAGTTGCCACTGGATAGCGTGCCATACAAAATCATTCGTATCAGCCCAAGTGGCAAACAGTTACAACTCGCGATGATTGAAGAGAGCCACACAATGCGTGTTATTGCATTCTTTGGTCGTCTCATTACTCATAATCAAGA
This sequence comes from Vibrio sp., assembly GCF_984391705.1. Taxonomy (NCBI): domain Bacteria; kingdom Pseudomonadati; phylum Pseudomonadota; class Gammaproteobacteria; order Vibrionales; family Vibrionaceae; genus Vibrio; species Vibrio sp. Next base: position 17,430 of record NZ_CFHWOM010000046.1, read on the forward strand.
AAAGCTTATCGCGAAGAAAGAGCTGTTACCAAGCAACGATTTACTCGAAGGTCTTCACGATATTCTGCTAGATAAAGTCGTGAGCTCTCCTATCTTTGTTGAGAAGAAAGGCAGCAACCTACGCCCAAAAGTGATCGGTATAAATTACCCAATCCCTTCTTATTTGACCTTAATGGCAAAATTAGGCAGCGGTCAAAACTACTCGCTTGAACCTATCTACAAAGGACGAACAAGTACGCTGTTAGCTCAACCGATGAAAAGGGTTGAGGGAGCAGAACCACAATACCAAGAGCTATACATAGTCGCACTCAAGTTTGGTACTCGAATTCAATCCGTCGAGTCTAAATTGTTAAGTGATTTTAGTAGCATCAAGGAGCGTATCGCTTTTATTAAGAATGCTCAGTCTATGGGAGAGTTTTACGCAATTCGAGTCTGTGGAACGCCGGTCTTTGATCCAATGACGGCATTAATCCAAAAAGATCTCCAAGAGCTTAGCCAAGTAAGTCTTCATAAGGCGCGAAGCCTTGAGAAAGAGATCAATGGAATAGTCGGTTATGGTGAGTTAACCGACATTACGGAAGAAGTATTAATTAGGCTTGAGCTAACTCAATAACAAAGGCGAGGATACCCTCGCCTTTTTGTTTTGTTATTTGAGAGGAGAAAAACTGACTCGTTTTTGCTTAACCAAGAGTGCGGATAAAATGCAAATCACCCCTCCAAGCCCGCTGTAGCGGATTGCGGTTTGAGCTTGCTGTTCGACTTTAGGCTTTGCATGATATGCGATTCCAAGCCCAGAAGCACTCATCATGGTTAAATCATTCGCCCCATCTCCGACCGCAATTGTGTTATGCGGCTCGACATCATATTGCTCAGCTAATTGAACAAGGATATCGGCCTTAGTTTGAGCTGAAACCACCTCACCTAACACTTGTCCAGTAAGCTTACCATCAACGATTTCTAGCTGGTTCGATTGCGCATGATCTAGGCTGAGATGATCTTTCAAATAATCTGAAAAGTATGTGAATCCACCAGATGCAATAGCGGTTTTCCATCCAAACCGTTTAAATGTTTGAATGAGCTCAGGAAGATCTGGCATAAATGGTAATTCTGAACGCACCTGTTCAAGAATACTCTCGTCCGCTCCTTTTAGCTTGCCAACGCGCTGGCGCAGACTTTGCTCAAAGTCCAACTCTCCTTGCATTGCACGCTCCGTGACTGCCGCTACCTCTTCCCCCACTCCAGCTAGTTTAGCTATCTCATCAATACACTCTATCTGAATAGCTGTTGAGTCCATATCGAACACCACTAAACCTGGCTTAGAGAGATCGGGGATATCTTGAAGCTTGGCATAGTCTAGCTCTAAGGCCTGTAGAATCTCTTCATGCTCTGGAGTTAACGCTCCTTCCATGAGAGCCACTTCGTATTGGCCCACTTTCCAGACATCAATCACTGAGTTGTAATAACCAGTGTAGAAATCAATATCTTCAAACTGTGCAGCTGACAAATACGTGCTAAACACAATCCAGTTCGCTTTCGCTTTATCAAAGCTAGTAGCAAGACGTGTTTCGGGTAGACGATTGACGAGGGGTATATGACGACGAATGGGTAACGTGTTGAACCTGTCCATGTTTTGAATCCTTATAAAACCTTACCACACGTTAACCTATTGCAATTTGAAAGCGCAAGTCTCAATATGTTCTTCAGCTAAATTTAACGGATATTTTGGTGTCAGATGGACTCATCTTTGTTTTCATTTCGAAATGCTTTGCGCGCGCTCGCCATACTCTCTTTAGTGGCAATGGTGGCTATTATTGGCGTAAATAGCGTTAAGATCACCAAGGGCAATGAACAAATCCAGCAAAACCAGCTAGAGACATTAACTCAAGTCCTCGTCTCCCAAGCTTCTCTTTCTGCTGGGGATATGATCATCAGCCAAGATCAAGAACGCCTGCTGAAACTCACTAACCAACTAGCGCAAGATAGATTAGTTTATGACGCGACTATCTATGATGCGGAAGGAATACGCCTTGCTTCTAGTGACAGTGCTAAGTCAGTCCGTCAGATTCTGGGGCTAGACACTCCACTTGAAACCGCTCGTATTGGTAAACAGCAATTGGTTGAGCCTATTATTCGAGACAATGTTGTATTGGGTTTTGTCCGAATCACCTTTGAAACGGGTCGTGTAACCGCTTTTTCGGATCACTATTACCGTAAAAGCGACCGCTATATGTACACCATGGTGGGCATGAGTTTTATTTCTGGCTTATTGTTGGCTATTGTTATTCGTCGCAAGCCAAAACAGAAAGGCGAAAACTTGTTGCTAAAAGACATGTAGAAAAATTAGAGAGTATAAAAACACTAAAGGGTTGGCGTCATACGCCAACCCTTTATTTTACTAGTTAGTACGCTTATTCGTCATCACCCAGAAGAACAGAGTCTAGAGCAATGATCATCATGTCGTTGAACGTTGTCTGACGCTCATCTGAAGTCGTTTGCTCGCCTGTTTTGATGTGGTCTGAAACAGTACAGATAGTCAAAGCTTTAGCACCGTACTCAGCACATACGCCGTAGATACCCGCCGCTTCCATCTCAACACCTACGATGCCGTATTTGTCCATTACGTCGAACATTTCTGGATCTGGCGTGTAGAACAGCTCAGCAGAGAACAGGTTCCCAACTTTCACTTCAATGCCACGAGCTTTCGCTGCGTCTTCTGCGGCACGAACCATCTTGTAGTCTGCGATAGCTGCAAAGTCATGGCCTTTAAAGCGAATACGGTTCACTTTAGAGTCAGTACACGCACCTATGCCGATCACAACGTCGCGAACTTTAATATCTTCACTTACCGCACCACAACTACCGACACGGATGATCTTCTTCACGCCAAAGTCTTTGATAAGCTCAGTCGCGTAAATAGAACACGATGGGATACCCATACCGTGACCCATTACTGATACTTTACGACCTTTGTAAGTACCCGTGAAACCGTACATGTTGCGTACATCACATACCTGTACAACGTCTTCCAAGAAAGTTTCCGCAATGTATTTAGCACGTAGCGGATCACCCGGCATTAGTACGACGTCTGCGAATGCACCCATTTCTGCGTTGATATGTGGAGTTGCCATGATTTAATTTCCTTTTCTTAATCGGATATAAGTAAGCAATAAACAAAAGAATAGAGGGACAAGCCCTCTATTTAAAATATCTATTTAGAATTACAGAAAGTTTTTACCGTAATCCATTGGTGAGGTACCAAAGTGGCTTGCTAGCGTTTGGCCAATATCAGCAAACGTATCACGTAGACCTAAAGAGCCCGCTGGTACTTTAGCGCCGTATACGATCACAGGGATATGCTCACGTGTATGATCTGTACCTGGCCATGTTGGATCACAACCGTGGTCAGCAGTAAGAATTAGCAAGTCATCTTCTTCCATCAGCTCCATTACTTCATGGATACGACCGTCAAAGTACTCTAGCGCTGCTGCATAACCCGCTACGTCACGACGGTGGCCGTAAGCAGAATCAAAGTCAACAAAGTTAGTGAATACGATAGTATTATCACCCGCTTCTTTGATTGCTTCTTTGGTCGCTTCAAATAGAGCTGGGATGCCCGTAGCTTTGGTCTTCTTAGTGATACCACAGCCAGCATAAATATCAGAGATCTTACCAATCGAGTGAACTTCACCGCCCTTCTCATCAACTAGCTTTTGAAGAATTGTTGCTGAAGGTGGCTCAACGGATAGGTCACGACGGTTACCCGTACGCTCAAACTGGCCTTTACCTGGGCCGATGAATGGACGAGCGATAACACGACCAATGTTGTAATCTTCAAGCTCTTCACGTGCGATTTGGCACAGCTCTAGAAGACGGTCTAAGCCGAATGTTTCTTCATGACATGCAATTTGGAATACAGAGTCAGCAGAAGTATAGAAGATTGGTTGGCCAGTCTTCATATGCTCTTCACCCAGATCATCAAGAACCTGTGTACCTGACGCGTGACAGTTACCTAGGAAGCCGTCTAGACCTGCACGCTCAAGAATGCGGTCTGTTAGCTCTTTCGGGAAGCTGTTTGCTTTATCAGTGAAGTAGCCCCAATCAAACAGTACAGGTACACCTGCAATTTCCCAGTGACCTGATGGAGTATCTTTACCAGAAGAAAGCTCAGCCGCATGGCCGTATGCACCGATGATTTCAGCGTCAGCGTCAAGGCCAGGAGCAAAGCTGCCTGTTGACTCTTTGTGCGCCATCGCTAAGCCTAGCTTAGATAGGTTAGGTAGCTTAAGTGCGCCGCTACGGTCTGCGTTGTCAGCTAAACCTTTGTCACACTGCTCTGCGATGTGACCTAGGGTGTCAGAACCCACATCACCAAAATCTTTCGCATCAGCCGTTGCACCGATACCAAATGAGTCTAAGACTAAAATAAATGCTCTTTTCATTGCTCTCTTCCTTTAACTGGCCGAGAGAAAATGCTCAATCGACCAATCTAATTGTAATTATTTAACCCAGCCTGGTTGAAGTTGCAGCGAAAACATAAGCACTGCTGCAGCTTCAAGTATGACGAGATTACAGGTCTTCCGCGCGAATCTGACGATACACCTCTGGCGTAGGCGTATATTCACCACCAATTGTAATCGCCGCTTTCAGTGCGTTCGCCGCTTCTTGCCACTGCTCTTCATTGCGAGCGTGGATCACAGCTAGAGGCTTGTCACTAGACGCTTGTTCACCCAAGCGAATAAAGCCATCAAAGCCGACTGCGTAGTCGATCACGTCGGTTGCAACGCGGCGACCACCACCCATAGAAACAACTGCCATACCGATTGCACGGGTATCCATTGCTGAAACGACACCAGATTCATCAGCAAATACTGGCTTGATGATTTCTGCTTTTTCTAGGTAGTTGTCGTAGTTTTCTACGAAATCTACTGGGCCACCAAGGCCTGAAACCATCTTGCCGAAGCACTGTGCCGCTTTACCGTTATCGAGTACTTCCATCAGTTTTGCACGCGCATCTGCTGTGTCATCAGCAAGTTTTGCCAATACCAACATTTCAGCACATGACGCCATCGTTACTTCCAGTAAACGAGGGTTACGGTATTCACCAGTTAGGAACTGAACCGCTTCACGAACTTCTACTGCGTTACCCGCTGAAGAAGCCAGTACTTGGTTCATATCAGTTAGAATTGCAGTTGTCTTGGTGCCTGCACCGTTTGCTACCGCTACGATTGATTTCGCTAGCTCTTCAGATGCTTCGTAAGTTGGCATAAACGCACCAGAGCCTACTTTTACATCCATAACTAGAGACTCAAGACCGGCAGCCAGTTTCTTCGACAGAATTGACGCTGTGATAAGCGAGATGTTGTCTACTGTCGCGGTAATATCACGAGTCGCGTATACACGCTTGTCTGCAGGTGCTAAGTCACCAGTTTGACCGATAATCGCCACGCCTGCGTCTTTTGTCACATCACCAAACACTTCGTTGGTTGGTGTGATGTTGTAGCCTGGAATTGACTCAAGCTTGTCTAGCGTACCGCCAGTGTGACCAAGGCCACGACCAGAGATCATAGGAACGAAACCACCACATGCTGCCACCATAGGACCAAGCATTAGCGAAGTTACGTCACCCACACCACCGGTTGAGTGTTTATCAACGATAGGACCGCCAAACTCTTTGTGGCTCCAATCGATCACCATGCCAGAGTCACGCATTGCACACGTCAGTGCGATACGCTCAGGCATGGTCATCTCGTTGAAAAAGATTGCCATTGCAAACGCCGCGATCTGACCTTCAGATACAGTGTTTTTTGCAACGCCTTGAATGAAGAAGTTGATTTCTTCGGCAGTTAGAACTTCGCCGTCGCGCTTTTTACGAATAATTTCTTGAGGTAAGTACATTAGATCCTCCCATGCTTTGAGCAGCAAGGTTGTAAGGTAAAGAGGTAATGTGGAGCAGCGAGTCACTACTCCACCAAACAGACTTTATTTTTATTAATTCTCGAACGAGAAAATTAGTAAGCTGCTGGATCAGCAGTTTCGTCTGTTACTTCTAATGTATTAAGTAGGTTAGTTAGTAGGCTTGACGCACCGAAACGGTAGTGACGAGCATCAACCCAGTTGTCACCTAGGATTTCATCAGCCATTGCTAGGTATGCCGCTGCGTCTTCTGCAGTGCGAACACCACCTGCTGGTTTGAAACCAACAGTTTCTGCAACGCCCATATCGCGAATAACTTCAAGCATCATGCGAGCGTATTCTGGAGTTGCGTTTACTGGCACTTTACCAGTTGAAGTTTTAATGAAGTCTGCACCCGCTTTGATACAGATTTCAGAAGCTTTCTTGATTAGCGCTTCTTCTTTCAGTTCACCTGTTTCGATGATCACTTTAAGAAGGATGTCACCACACGCTTCTTTACATTGCTTCACTAGCTCGAAGCCAACTTCTTCGTTACCTGCCATTAGAGCACGGTAAGGGAATACTACGTCTACTTCATCTGCACCGTAAGCAACTGCCGCTTTAGTCTCAGCAACTGCGATTTCAATGTCGTCGTTACCGTGTGGGAAGTTAGTTACAGTCGCGATGCGAACTTCTGGTGTACCTTGCTCACGAAGTGTCTTCTTAGCAATAGGAATAAAGCGAGGGTAAATACAGATTGCAGCTGTGTTACCTACTGCTGATTTTGCGTCATGACAAAGTGAAATAACTTTCGCGTCTGTATCGTCATCATTCAACGTAGTTAGGTCCATTAGTTTGAGTGCACGTAGTGCTGCTGCTTTTAAATCGCTCATTTCTATCTCCGATCAATATTCAAAAATTTTACTGCTCAACTCGATTATCGAGTTAGCCATGTAGTCATTAATGAACGGACTTGGTTCCTTGAAGACTCAGGGGTAACAGCGAATTAACCCCTAATTGCTATCCTTGTCACCGCACAGTACCAGTTTGGTCTATGGCACAACAATCCACGATTGAGTGTCTAACGGTATACGTAGCTTTCACTACGGCCAGCGCCAATCATACTCCTTGTATCAATCAACGCTAGCTAAAAAACTTCTCAATAATCCATTGATAAGTTACGCCACCTAAGTAAACACCGACAATCCCCATCACTCCTGATAAAACGGGTGGCGCGGGTACGGGTAACTTGATGACTGAAAACAGGATTCCGACAACAAACCCAGCTAGGGTTGCGAGGATAACTTCATTCATGAGTTATAGCCTACTTTCTATAGATATATACATTATAGATATTTGTCGCAAAACTGTAGTGGCTCATAGAGCGCAAACGGTTTGTATCTCAAAAAAGTCGTTGGTTAACGTTTGCTCGATAAAGTGCATTGGCAAACCTTATCCAACTAAACACTCAACATTCTAAGAGTGTCGCGCCCAAGGTGTTTTATAACCTGAGGCTGTTTTACTGCCGCTAAGTACAGAAAAACAAAAAGCCCCGCAGCAAGAAACTTGCTACGGGGCTTTGTAAAACGGCGTCTATATAATCTTTCGCTTAATCAATTAGAAAGATAGGAAGAAGCCAGCGATTGTCGCCGCCATTAGGTTAGATAGCGTACCAGCACAAACCGCTTTAACACCCATACGAGCGATGTCGTGACGACGGTTTGGAGCTAGACCACCTAGACCACCTAGTAGAATCGCGATAGAAGAAAGGTTTGCGAAACCACATAGAGCGAATGCGATAATAGCTTGAGTCTTCTCAGACATTACTTGACCAGTTGCTGGAACAACTTGAGCAGCATCACCAACGTAAGGTACGAAGTTTAGGTAAGCTACGAATTCGTTAACAACCAGTTTCTGACCGATGAATGAACCAGCAAATGTTGCTTCAGCCCATGGAACACCGATTAGGAATGCTAGAGGTGCGAACAACCAACCTAGAAGAAGTTCTAGAGTTAGGTTTTCCATACCGAACCAACCGCCAACGCCACCTAAGATACCGTTGATTAGAGCGATTAGACCGATGAATGCTAGTAGCATTGCACCTACG
>NZ_CFHWOM010000047.1:0-24710 GCF_984391705.1 Vibrio sp.
CATTTCACTGCATACGGAGCAGTGGTGAAAATTTGAAGCGCGATTTATACCAAAATTTTGCAGCCATTTACAGGGTATGCTCAGCTTTATAGGGTAAAAATGCGTGATATGCTGTTATCAGACTACAATTTAATCAATAGGGTTTATGATCGTTTTCCTAACTACTGAATATATAAACAGAGGTTTTATAGTTTCCGGGTACTCGTTATGCAGACTCTACATTTGACGAATCAACCATTGGATTTTCGCTCTCCGGTAGCCAAAGCGATCGGCTGGTTATTGATCGTGGCGGTTCTGTTTTTATTGATGTTTGCTCCAGGGTGGCAACAAGTGATTTTGACCATTATTGCCGTCAGTTCCGTAATCGGCTTTGCTTATTTGATGATACAAAAAGCCACAGTGGGCTACACCTTAACGTCGACACATTTTCAACAGCATTTATTCAAAGGTGGATGGGTCGTTAAATGGAGTAACGTCACCAAGATCGGAATTTGCCAATACGATCAGGAAGGATGGCAGCAGCCATTGCCGTGGATAGGAATAAAGCTCAAGCACTACTCCCCTTATCTTGACGGTATTTGCCCTAGAGTCGCAACTGAGATTCTTCTCAGTCAAAGAGCATTGCTCTATCTCGGAGCAAGACAACACGATCAAGGCTCCCGTTTTGAAGATATCGTGCTTGATTCAACTCCGTATAAGAACAGCCAGGGAGACGAGTTTTCGGGTTTACAAGCTATGTTAGCCAATAGAATGGCCTATCAAAGGCGGTATTTTGATTATGATATTTTTATTTCTGCGCATGACTTAGACAGACCCGCGGAAGAGTTTGTCGGCTTAACGAGACGCTACCTAGCCGCCGCAGAGTCAGAATGACCCGCAAATTAAAAAAGGTTAATAAAAAGACCGCCGAAGCGGTCCTTTTACTGAATTATCATATTTAGTATAGCGGCATCTCATCCGCTACAAACGGGTTGGATGCGCGTTCTTTCCCAAACGTTGACTCTGGTCCGTGCCCTGGCACAAAGCGGACATCACTTCCTAGAGGCCAAAGTTTCGTTTTAATCGAACTAATTAAGGTATTGAAGTCACCTTTAGGGAAATCGGTACGACCTACTGAGCCATTAAACAGAACGTCACCGACAAAAGCCAACTTAGCTTCTTCACTAAACAAGACTACGTGACCAGGAGTATGGCCTGGAGTATGGATGACATCCATTACTTGGTTACCAAAATGAACTTTGTCGCCTTCTTGAAGCCATTTATGTGGTTCAAATGCTTCTGTCAGTGGGAAACCAAACATTTGGCTTTGTCCTTCCAAGCCTTGAAGCCAAAAATTATCGTCTTTATGCGGGCCAACAATTTCAACACCACCTAGCTCTGCCGCCAGCGGCTCTGTGCCACCAACATGGTCAAGGTGACCGTGGGTCAATACTAGGTTCACCACTTTTACCCCAAGCTCTTTGATAAGCATGGCGAGCTGTTTTACGTCACCGCCCGGGTCAACCACAACGCCTTCCATTGTTTCATCACACCAAACAATAGAGCAGTTTTGAGAAAATGAGGTAACCGGAACAACTTGATACTTCAGTGACATAAATGAACCTTATTCAATAGCTAAACTGGCAGAACTATGACATCTGCTACGTGCTTTGACAATAGTCGTAGCACGACTTAGCTCGATAAGAGTTACAAAGCCCTAGAAGCTATGACCATTGGCGCACGGGACCAGTATCAATATGAACAAAGTTACTACGTGGATAATAACCTACGCCGCCCGCTTTTAGGCTAATAGCCGCTTCACGCACATGTTTTAGGTTTACGCCATCCAAGCGGAAATCAATTGCCTGCCCTAGCATGTGGTAACTCTTTTTCGCCACACCGCCAGATTTGCTACGTAAAGCTTCATTAGTAGCTGGCGAACGGTAGCCAGAGATGACAATAACTTCAGACTCTACACCGAGCTCTGCTTGGATAAGTGAAATTTGGTCAAAAAGGAACTTATCCATGGTATGAACTTCGTTTCTTCGGAAATCTCGACACAGGTGATCAATCCGAGACAACTCATTCTTTACATAATCTCGACCATCGAAGTAACACGTTTCAAGCGCTTCGCCAGTATTTAGGGCCTTCAAGGCTAAAGCTCGCGGCTTATCGGGGTAAGATGCTAGTGCAATGCTCGGAGCACAACTAGCGACCACTAAACCGCTCCCAGCCAACTTAATAAAATCTCTACGAGAAAAATTCACAACAATAATGCCTTCATATAACTGTTTAATGGAAACGTGTCGAACAGCGACACTATCTAACTCTTATATGAAGTGCAAATGCATAAAACGTGCTAAAAGTGACCAATAGTTACAATTTTTTTGCTTAACCTTTGACCTAACTGAGAAAATTCTGACACTAACAGAATTGTCATTTTTAGGTTAATCTCACCCTTTTGTGTAACCAAAGGTATCTAGGCGGTAAATATCTTCCCTGTAATGGGTTTTGCCTTCCTCAAACCATGCCGTTTGATAAATGATATGGACAGGAATACGTTTACGAAGTGGAATTTTCTTGTTTGATCTGTCTGCATCTGTAGCCAGTTTTTTCTTAGCTAAGCCCTGCAGCTCTAGGAGACGAGAGGCGAATACATCCGCGTTTTCTACACGAATACAACCTGAGCTGAATGCACGTTGCGGTTTATTAAACAGCCCTTTGCTTGGAGTATCGTGCAGATAAATCGCTCTCTTATTTGGTGTATTGAATTTGTAGAGTCCTAACGCATTTTGATCACCTGAACGCTGCGTCATACGGTAAGGAAATGCCTTAGGGTTTAGTGTATCCCAATCAATTTCTTGCGGATCAATTCGCTCTTTAGAACCCCATTTAGGTAAGATTTCAATATGCTGCTTGGTAAGGTACTCTCGGTCCTCTTGGATCTTTGGAATGATATCTTCCACCATAATTTTCCATGGAACATTCCAAGTAGGATTTAGAATTAGCGTATCTAAATTGGTCGTCATCAATGGCGTTGGCCTAGCTTGGCGCCCAACAACAACTTTTGACTCAAAAACTGTCTCACCGTTGTGCCAATAGGTCATCTCATAGCTTGGGACATTAACAACGATGATCGTATTTCTATCATCTGGCCAGTAACGAATACGCTCAGCATTTAAAGCCAGTGTCGATAGCCTTGAACTCATCGATACGTTGAGCCACTTCGCTGTTTCCGGTCCTATCACTCCGTCTTGTTTTAACCCATGTAAGCCTTGAAACTGTTTTATAGCGGGAACTAGGCTGTTGTCGTAAAAAGTGACATCGCGCCTCACATCGGTTAAATCGACATCCACAACTTCTAAACGCTCTAGAAGCAAATCTCTGTCTGCCAATTTATCACCGACTTTGATTAGACCAGGCTGTTCTAGTAGAGGAATATCTTGCTTGTGGTGTTTTGAAATATGCAAGTAGGTATCAATGAGTTGCTGATAGTCATCGGTATCAGGCGTATAAGCTTCGATAAGCTCTGCAAGTTGGTGCTTTGCCACTGCTCGTCTGACGGCAATGACAGCACTACCTAAAGTGGGTTGTAAAGATTGAGTCAGCTTTTGTTCGAAAAACCACTCACCACCGTGTATTTTGGCTTTCTCTGCATAATTGAGATAAAGAAGTAACGTGTCTGTTGCGAGCAAATCGTATTCAAACCAACGGTTACTCTTACGGTAAAACTGCAAATAGCTTAACTGACGTGAAAACAGCGGGCTAAAGCCCGCATGCTGAATGACTTCAAGTTGAAGCTCCAAGCTGCTTCCCTGCTGAAGGTCAAACCAAATGAGTTGATCGTCGTTTTCTTGGTAGATCTTCTCGACGACCGACGGATACTGTAGTAGCTCATTAAGCTTACTCTCTTCACTCATCCAGCCTAATTGGTGGAAGTATTCTGATGCAAGAACCTGAATGGGAAACAAGCACACCATCAACAACCAAAACTTCCCAACCCTCATGACACTTCCCTTTTTGAGTATATAAAAGAAAGTATGGCAGAGAACATTGACGAAAGTATGACTTGTTTTTAAGAATCTCGTATAAGTCTTGATTATTCAATCTGTTATTAATAGATCACTGTTCAAGACTTATATCGCTAAGTTCAGGAAATTACTGACCAATGGTTGTCCCATTGAATTCCTGATCTTATTGTCTCTTTTTGCGACGGTGAATATTGAGTTACCACTCCTCCAGCACCTGAGCTCACCCGAAAATAGCCGTCGTGCGCGACCACACCAGATGCATCAGGTAATGGAGCAAGCTCAACTAGCTCTTTGCTCTGTTTTGACCAAATACCATAGCAGTTACCGCGAGGAGATGTAGCTAGGATCCAATCCTTTGTCGCAGCGATACTTGCAATGTAGTGGTTGAATCGCGCCCACTCCTCCGGCTCTGCATGTAAAGAAGTCATTTCCCCTCCCCTAGTATGCATAGCCAGCAACGCAGGGTATTCGTCTGGTTCACCACGATATTGTTGTCCACACAACACAGTATCGCTGCCGTCATGAGCTAAATGCCGAATACTCAAATGACGATCAGGTAGAGTTTGTTGCGCTATTAGCTCACCATTTTTGTCTAAGTAGCTCAAGCTTGGCATCATGCTAGATAAGTTGAGAGGCTCTCTGCCATTGGTATGCACACCGCCGACGCCAATTGCTAGCGAGTCATCCGGCATCACGATGACCTCATGTGGTCCGATACCAAAGTTGGAAAACTCTGCGACTTTCTCATATCCAGCGATTACATCATAAACACCGATAATCCCTCTACTGCTGCCTCTTTCACCTTCTGTTGCGTAAAGCCACTGACCATCATTGGAATAGACACCATGGCCGTAAAAATGACGATTTTTTGCCGCAGGCTGAGCTTTAACCACTTGACCTGAAACATAATCAAACACAACAAAAAATGTTCCAGGTCGGCGAGCAAAGGCTACAGCATGTTGAAGGGCTTTATTCGTCGCTACCCCATGACCTCGCTCAGGAAGTGGAACTTGATGCAGTGGTAAACCAAATTCATCCGCTACAACCACGCTATATTGCTCTCTGCCTTTAATGGCACAACCAATCAACGCGGGAGTTTTAGATGATGGGCTAGAAGCACATCCGAAAGGCAATACTGGGACAGCAGCGCCAAACAACGCTGCTTTAAGTAATGAACGCCTTGTATTATCAGTCACCATCAGTTGCGTTAAACCCTATTACTACACCCAGTTCAATCGCGACTTCTTCATGGATCAAGTATTTTAACTGTTCCAGCTTGTTGTAATTTGAGTACGCAATACGATAGCCCTCTTTAGTCTGTAGCAGCTCAAAAAGACTCGTTTCCATCGGCCAAGTATCAATCGTCATATCAAACTGGCGTTGAATCCTGTCAGCCAAGTTAGCTTTGTCTCGCTGACGGAGTAACCTATCTAACCCGTTTCCATCCGCCATGTATAGCGTGCGCATCGCTTCAACATTCGCTTTTAGGTTATACATTGAAGTTTGAGAACGCCAAGATTCTGAGAAATACGGGCGAGGTTGACCAATTTTAGCTAAAGGTCGGCTCATCTTCTTCATGCTGTACTCAAGCTGATTAGACAGCAGTGCAATATACTCTGAAGTCCAAGCTTTCTCGTCTAACGCTTTCCAAGGGTTTTCTTGCCATGCCATAGCAATAACCTGAGCATTGTTAGCTAGGTTTTGGCTGATTGCTACCGACGTTTGACAAACCTGATCTTCATGACTCAGCACGACATTTTTATCATATAGCAGCCATTCTAATGATCCCAAGCCTTGAACAGTGACACTCTGCTGAGAGATTTGCTCTGCCGTCCATATCTTGTCTTGCTTGGTCAGAGCCGACATTTTTCGTCCAGTAGTGTTTTTTTTGTCCGGCCAAAACTGAACATTCCAGCTCTGCGCTAAAGCTTGCTCAGGACCACGCTCTTGACCTTGCAGCGCCATCCAACTTTCCATCGTCGCACGCCACTGGCTTTTCGCCTCATCTAGCTCGGCCGACCCTGCACAGTACGCCTGAAACTGCTGCGCGAGTTTGTTTGTTTGCAGGGAAAACGTCTGAGCTGCTTCAAACTCGACTTGATAAACGCTCTGGCTCATATGGTTTGTTGCTTCTGCTTTAACCTGTTTATCAGTCTGAGACTGACAACCGTTCACACCAACCAGAGCTATGCAGATCAGAGATAATTGAAAACTTTTCACGATACCGCCTTAAAGTGAATTTAGGAAAGCAACGAGCGCTTTGCGCTCACTCTGGTTAAAGGTAAGCACTGTATTCTTCGCATTTTCAGCCTCTCCACCATGCCACAATACTGCTTCCATCAAATTACGCGCACGTCCATCATGTAAGAAATAGGTATGGCCATTCACCTCTTCGGTATAGCCAATTCCCCATAGTGGAGCCGTTCTCCATTCGCGACCATTCGCTAAGTATTCAGGTCGGTTATCAGCTAGCCCCTCCCCCATGTCATGCAACAGCATATCTGTATATGGGTGAATAATTTGATTTGATAAAGCTGGTAATCCATCTCGAATACCCGTTTTCACATTGGTCTTATGGCAGCTTTCACATCCCGCTTTAGCAAACAGAGCTTGTCCCTGCTTTACGACTGGATCGTTAACGTTGCGACGAATTGGAACCGCTAAGTGTTGAGAGTAAAACTCGACAAAGTTAAGGATTTTGTCGCTAACTTCGGGGTTTCCTCCATTGGGCAAGTCATCACACAATGTCTGATTCGAAGTACAGTTTTCATTTGGGAATAAGTTGCTAGTAAGGCCAACATCACCATTAAAGGCCGCGGCGTTTTGTTGCATCAAATTAGGTTGCCCTGCTTTCCATCCAAATCGGCCAATCGCAAAATCATTCGCTTGCACATCCCAAACTTTATTCGTTTTACCTGAAATGCCATCACCATCTTGGTCGTTTTCGTCAGCCCAAGTTAGCAATGTCTCATCAGGGATACTCTCTAATAAGCCAAGTCCAATCATTGGCGGTGCGACACGGGCTGAGAACTGTGTATCTGGGTGCATCTTGCCATAACCTAAATCAACAATTTTGAGGTTGGGTTTTCTCAACGTAATCGTCGTGCCATCTTGAAATTTTACAGGCACATCTGTGTAGGTGATGTTGATCTGGCCTTCAGCCGTTTGGTCCTGCAGTGCAAAATCTTGTAGCTGACCACCGTATGTTGGCTCAGGGATCACACCATCTTTTATAAAGGCGACTTTTTGCTCAGGCGTCATAGCAGGGATGCTAAGGCGAACCAACATGGAAACGGCGTGCAAATCATCTTTCTCTGGTGGATGCCCTCTACCATCTTTAATGTGACAGTTTTGACATCCGTTAGTGTTAAACAATGGACCTAAACCATCTCGTGCATCTGTCGACGCAGGCGCTTGTACCCAAGGATTTCGAAAAAAACTGTTACCAACACTAAAATCTAAACGTTTTGTCATTGGTAAGTTACCCGCAGGCATAGAGTAGGCGTTAGCACCGTCTTTTTTTACCGATGTTCCACCACCGGACTTTACGTCATAAGCAGACGCCGATGCGCTAATCAGTGCCAACGCAGCAAGGAAAGATTTTTTATACAACATCATAACAGGGCTCATAGCAAAACCTAGACTTCAAGGAGTTATAAATAAGAAATATTCTCATTAAAAGTAAGGTTATAAAAACAACAAAAAGGGCTCATAAGGAGCCCTTGTTTTTTAATCGGCTAAATTAAAATTCGTGATCAGCCGTATCTGGGTTAAGGCTGTTAATACCAACGATCTTCGCAGCGCGTTCAATTGAAGCGGTTTGTGCTACAAGAGACATAATCGTTTCGTTAACCAGTGCATTGCCTTTCACGTTACCTGATGCAATGAGCTGGTCAAAAAACTCGCCATTGTTTTCAGCTGAAGTCACCAGCTCACCAACTTGAGAACGAGTCACATCAAACTGCTTTTGGATCTCTTTCGCTGCTTGCTTATCTTTCTGCGCAACTAAGTCATTAATGCTTGGACCTGAGATCAGCGTACCGTCTTGACGTTTGTATAGACCAGTATAAACGTTGTAGATGCCCTGCTCATTGTAGTAGTGAGAGTTGTGGGTATTATCAGAGAAGCAATCGTGCTCATCTTCAGTCGAGTTCGCTTCAAGTGCTACTTTCATACGCTCGCCAGCTAACTCACCCAGTGATAGCGATCCCATACCAAATAGCATCTTACGTAGGCCATTTTCTGAAGAGCCTGCTAAGAGCTCCGCACGATAATTACCTTTTTCGTCAGCAGACCACTGCTTTTCCATCCACTCTAAATCTTGGATTAGAAGCTGAGCCGTTGCTTTTAGATATTCACCACGACGCTCACAATTACCATTAGTACAACCTTCACCAACAACAAAATCTGTGTATGGACGCTGACCAGCACCTGCGTTAGTACCATTCAGATCTTGCCCCCACAACAGGAATTCAATGGCATGGTAACCTGATGCAACGTTCGCTTCAGAACCACCAACTTCATTAAGATCCGCGATTGCGTCAGGAGTTAGCTTAGATACATCTAGCTTAGTAGCACCAATTTGTAGCTCTTTGTTAGCCACAATGTTTGCGCTCGCGCCTTCATTACCCAACTCGTATTGGTAATCAGCTGAAACGTAGTCAATAAGACCTTCATCCAGTGGCCATGCGTTTAGCTGACCTTCCCAATCATCGACTACAGCGTTACCAAAACGGAAAACTTCAGATTGTTGGTACGGAACGCGAGAGTCTAACCAAGCTTGTTTCACTTCTTCTAATTTTGCGGCAGATGGCGCAGCAAGAAATGATTCAATTGATTTGTCGAGCTTTTTCGCAGTTGTCAGTGAATCTTCAAAAACAGCGTGAGCGATGTCAGCGTAATGTTCAACGACTTGTTCTTGAGTGACTTTGGCAGCAAAAACTGAGCTGCTCGCCAGTACCAAAGAAGCGGCTACTGAATTCGCTAATAGAGATTTTACATTCATTTAAAGCATCCTTGTTGAGCTTAATAATCGTTATTATTTATTAGTGCTAATTATTATCATTTACACTATCAGGACGCAATCATACAAATTTACAATTTTATTGCAAGAGGCATACAAAAAAGCCTCACAAAAGTGAGGCTTTTATCAACATAGATTAAATAAGGCTTTAGAGCTTCAAATGATGCTTACCATGTGAGACTTTCGCCTTTAAGTAGCCTTCATTGCCATCTTTGATATGTGCAGAGGTATTGACAACATGCTCAATTTCGATGCCGTGTTCCTGTAGCTCTCGAATCTTCTTAGGGTTGTTGGTGACAAGTCGAATCTTAGTCACATTTAACGCTTTAAGCATTTGGGCCGCTTCGGTGAAATCACGAAGGTCATCACCAAAACCAAGATGATTGTTGGCTTCGTAGGTATTCATGCCTTCACTTTGAAGCTTGTATGCATCGATCTTGTTATAGAGCCCTATGCCGCGACCTTCTTGTCTTAAATAAAGGATAATACCGCCAGAGGTGCCCATTCGATTGATGGTCTCTTCTAACTGCTCACCACAATCGCATCGTGATGAGTGGAACACATCACCAGTAAGACACTCAGAGTGCATACGAACCAGAGGCGTTTCTTGGGTTTGATCTGCCTGTTTAAACACCACAGCTACATGCTCTTTGTCGGTTTTCAAGCCGGAAAATGATAATAGCTCTGCATCAATATTACTGTTGTTTCCGACCTTAAAGTCTACTCTGGCTCTTACTTCCGCCATATCCCTACTCACTTGAATCTTGCTCGTTTCTATTTCTATCATGCTAGAAATCTCTTATCGTCTAACTATGGGGACTCATACTTGATAAATCAATGATTAGATCACTTTTGTTATAATATAACATTTCTTCTTGATGGCAATAAAAAACCCCAACACAGCATGTTGAGGTTCATCAAGGATATTAGTCCGTAGACTTTCTTAATGGTTTTGTTTGGTTTTCCAAACTGAGTGCTCTACCCACAAAGATTCAAGCTCAAGTAGTTCTTCTTCGGTGAGCAAGGATAATGTAGGTTTAGTCTGAGGCAAGGAGTACGCCTGCAGATGGCTAATCTGAGCATAGAAGTCTTTTCTTAATTGCGCTTTATTTGATTCCACAACTTTCCCTGCACGTAAACAATTACTTGAGCGAATACTCAACCTAAATTACCTTTGTCTAAAAAATGATAACAAATTACACAGTTTGCGCAAAAGAGAGCTGTTTTTTTGAGGATAAAATCACAATTTACGTAAGGAGATAACCTTTACATTTCATTAAGTTAAATGATCATATTTGATCATTAGAACAACTCGACCTCATCATAAGGATCCAGACCATTTGAATCGTTAAGCTCATTCAAACACTCTTCATAGCATCTCACTTGGTTTCTCCCTTGTTCTTTCGCTAGATAGAGGGCTTTATCGGCATGGCCTAGGATGGTAGGTAAGTATTCATTCGGGGAAATCGCGCAGATCCCGCAACTCAAAGTTAGCTGTCTTATCTGGGGGAACCGATACCTCTCAATATGCTTGCGAAAACCCTCTAACTTATTGATAACGTCTTTATTATCTTGTTGAGGAAGCAGCACAACAAACTCCTCTCCCCCGAAACGAAACAGCTGTTCATTATCGCTAAAGTAGTTTTGCATTTGCTGCGCGAACATCAGCAGAACTTCATCGCCAATCATGTGTCCGAAATTATCGTTGATAGTTTTGAAATGATCCAAATCTATTATGGCGACCCACATATTCAAACCGTCATCTTGTCCTGAGATTAAGTCAAAACTTCTAGACAGCCTTTCTTCCAAAGTTCGGCGATTCAACAACCCAGTCAGTTTATCGCGTTCACTTTCGTGTAAGACAATAAGGTAATTTTTGTAAATTTTACTAAAGCCATCAATTAGTAAGTGATAGTCCTCGGCCTTTACGCTTATTTCGACGATGAGTTCAGCGGAACTGTCATCAGAAATCGGGATTGGATAATGAATCTCTTGCGTGTTTTGGCTTGTTTGAAGTACTTTGAACTGCGTCGATTCATGATCATGGTTTGTATCTCGGATAGCTGTACGTTCATATTGCCACTCATAATGATCGCCACTTTCATCGAGCTTCACCTCCGCAATGAGCACACCAGTATGAGCAACATAATGGGTTAAGCTTGCTCTTATGAGCGGTAGCATTTCAGAGAGTGTCGCTAAGACACAATGACCCAAAGATATCGAATTTCTCTGCTCAGTAATCTCTATAACTGAACTCAGTATCCTATCTTTCATCCGCAGCTCTCGAGTTAGTCACCGATAGAGCAAGTATAGGATCAATATCAAACATATGTAACGAAGCGCATATATTTGGTCACTTACTCATTTGTAGATAAAGAAGCCTGATGTTTAACATCATATAAACACGTACTGATCTGGGGGAATTTCCAAGTGGGTCTCTAATGAAGCTTTCAGACTAAAAAAGCAGGCCAAGCCTGCTTTTTTCATTTCCTGAAACCTAGTTTAACATTCCCGTTGGAGTCAAACCAAAGCGCTTCGTTTCGGCGACGACCAATTAAAATAGGGCCGTCATCATAAAATAGGAAATTCTTCCAATGCTTTTTAAACGTTGACCACTTGGTCTCTATAACGTTGTACTTTTCATAACAAAAGTACACCGTGACGTCATCTTGCCAGTCTAGAAAGGCAAGAATCTCTTCTGGCATAGTATCATCATCAGACTCCCACGCTGCCATCCAGTCCACTGACTCTTTCCAGTTTGACTCGCGCATAGGCCAGTCACTCGAACTCAACCTATCGGCATCAGGACTTTGAGCACTGATGTTTTCTTTCCATAGTTGAGAGGAGCGGGCCTGATCCATGGGTTTGATCCCTTCAAGGTCAGTTTCAGGCACTGGCATTGATTGATGAGTAAAAATCCATTTTCTTTGGTATTGATCCAAAGTGAGATACGACATTTATTTTCCTCGCTTAGCTGACTAATTACGATTTTAGCCAGCCATTTTTTGTAGCTTCTTCTATCATGAGCTTCGCTTTTTCCCACAAAGCCTCTGAGCCCAACTCAATTTTCCTATTCACAGTTAGAGCCTGCTCTCTAGTGACACCGTGTTCTTGCCAGCTCTGACCATTGTTGTTGTAATTGAGGAGCATAGGAATAATTCTATCTAGGGCTTTAGCGAACTTAGCATCAGCCGTTTTTCCCTGCTCAAACTCTTGCCATATTCTCATGAGTTCTTCGCCCTGATCAGGCGGTAACATACCAAACATTCGCTCGGCAGCGGCTAACTCTTTTTCTTCTTGCTCAAGAGATGCAACAGTGTCATAAACGAAGGTATCACCTGCATCGATTTCAACGATATCATGAAGAAGTAGCATTTTTACAACACGGGCAATGGTCACTGATTCATTGGCGTGCTCTTCCATTAAGATCGCCATCAATGCGACATGCCAGCTGTGCTCCGCGCTGTTTTCAAGACGACCTTCTGCACTTTTTACTCGAGTTCGCCTTAACACAGATTTTAGTTGGTCAAGCTCCATGAGTAAGGCTAGTTGTTGCTCTAAACGCTTCATTATACGGGTTTCCAATTTGGGTTGACCAATGCGGTGAGATTATGGTCTTCCCATTGCCCATTGATCAATAAATAGTCTTTAGCAAAACCTTCTCTTTCAAAACCCAGTCGCTCTAACACAGCTTCACTACGCTGGTTTCTCGGCATGTAGCCTGCCATGATGCGATGGACATTCTGAATCGAGAACATATATTCTACTGCAAGCTTCAATGCACGAGACATCGCTCCCTTGCCCTGCGCATTCTCTCCCAGAGAGTAGCCCACGTTGCAGGCATGAAAAGGAAAACGCGATATGTTGCTAAAAGAGATCGTACCAAGCATCTCGCCACTATTGGTGTCGAGAATCAGAAGATAATAGCCCAGTCCCATACGATGCAGTTCATTGAGTTTGATGAGACGCTGAGTCCAACCCGCCTCGGAATAAAAAGCATCTTCACGGCGAGGTTCCCATTGTTTTAAGTGCTGACGATTGGCAATAAAATAGTCCGATATAAGCTTACCATCTGTCGGCTCGGCTGTACGTAGCGTAATGTCACCATCCCGTTCAAACACTTGTTGCGGTGTACTTACACGTTCCATTTAGTTCTTTCTAATCCCGTATTCACGTAACTTATTCGCTACTGACGTATGCGAAACATTCAAACGTTTTGCCAACTTTCGGCTTGACGGGAATGACTGATAGAGTCTCTCAAGAACTTGAGATTCATACTCTTTCATAATTTCATCAAGGGAGCCGTCTAAATTGATCGAAGGCAGGTTGGATGATGATGACTCTAACTGAGGTAAATGAAACAGATCTGCGTCCAATACATCTGACTCGAGCTCGGTTAACGCACGAAGAACCATATTCTCAAGCTGGCGCATGTTACCTGGCCATTGATAAGTCACCAATTGGTCGATAAGAGTTTCGCTGAGGTCAGGTTTGTTAATACCCAGCTGCTTCACGTACTTAGCAACGAACAACTCTAGTAACGGAGCAATGTCGTTGGATCGTTCACGTAGCGGCGGAATGATTAGAGTCAGTACATTAAGGCGATAGAACAGATCTTCACGGAAATTGCCAGATTCTGCTAAATCAGCCAAATGGTGTCGGGTCGATGCAATCACTCTTACATCAACATGGATTTCATCTTCTTCTCCGACACGACGGAAAGTACCATCTTGCAGCAGACGCAGGAGCTTGATCTGTAGGTGTGGGCTCATCTCGCCAATCTCATCAAGAAAGACTGTTCCGCCATTAGCTTGCTCAAAAATGCCTTTATGACCTTGATCGTGATTGAAAGAGCCTGGCGCATGACCAAACAATTCGGTTTCAGCGACATCATCTGGCATTGAGGCACAGCTCAAGACTAAAAATGGTTTGCTCGAACGGTTTGAACGATTGTGACACGCTCTTGCTAGCATCTCCTTACCTGTGCCCGTCTCACCTTGAATCAAAAGGGGTTGGTCAAGCATAGAGAGTTTTTTTGCTTGGCTAATAAGTGCTTTGTGACGATTGGAAACACCAACAAAATGCTCGAAGCCCAAATTGTTATGCAACGGTAAGCTTTCATCAAAAAGGTGTTTTTCTTGTGATGAACGGATCATCATTACCGTACTCGCTAGGATGGACTCATTCGCTTCACCCGTAATATAAACAGGCATCACGTCCAATGTGTAATCCAAACCACCAAGAACGATACTTTCTCTTTGTCTCGTGCTGGTGTTTTCACTCCATTTAGCAAAATTAAAGCTAGGTATTAATGTCGAAATTGGATGGCCAATGATCTCTGCTTCCTCTTGATGGAAAAGGCTCATTGCAGCATGGTTAACCATATCCACATTGCCTTTCAGATCAATGGCCAAGACTGGCTCTGGAAGACTGTTAAGTAGTGAAATCAGTTCCGTGTTATGACGCTCAATTGGCATAAACTGAATTTTTCGGACATCTTTGACGCCTGAGATGCGACGGATTTCCGCCATAAGCTCACTAAAGGTATCGAAATCGATATCGGGGCAGTTGAGATAAATGATCCCTGAGATATCAATTTCAATACCTCGCAAATCGATGTTCCTTGAAGCAAGAATATCGAGGAGTTCACGAGTCAGACCGAGTCTGTCTTCACAAAAAACTTCTAGACGCACAGATAAGTTCCTAACTAAAGTGTCACGAAAAGTTGACAGTAGTTTCCCTTAAGCCTAGATCCTCGTCAAGCAAACTGATATCACTTGCTTCACATTCACGCTATTTGATTGTTATAGCGGCGATTTTTTCTACGATTTGTTTTCTTATTGCACCGAGTTTGACTCGTCGCTCTTCGTGCCAAGGCGTTGGACGTAATAACGCCATCGCTTTAATTCCTAACCGAGCCGTTAAGATACCGACACCTAGCCCCTGCCCTGCTCTTGCTGAGACCCGGCCGGCTAAGTCCATCGACATCAGATCCATACTGGCGTCTATGGCGAGCTCACTTGCCCCTGCCGCAGCCATATTGATTAAAGTAGCTTTAAACAGCTTTATACGAGACCAATAGCCTAGTTCTACTCCATAGATTTCTGCCAAGCTATCGATCATTTTGAAGTTTCGCCACGCTACCAACAACATATCGGCAATCGCTAACGGGCTTATCGCAACAAGCGCCGCTGACTCCGTAGCATGTTGGGAAACCACTTTTGTCGCCAGTTTATCTTGCTCAGAGACAACCATTGCATCATACATATCTAGCACTTCGACATCGCTATGAGAAGGCTTCACACTGTTTACCCAACGATCATAGCTAGGCGATTCTGGAGTGACTCCTGACTGCTTTGCTAAGGACTCACAGAATGCCTTGCCTTTACCAACACTGTTCCCTTGAATGAGCTTCTCAGTTTGCTCTTGGATGGAGAAATGATTACGTAACCTACGGAGTTTCCATAGCTCTTTGGCAATTGCGGCAATCCCTAAACTAGCAATCACCGAAATAAACCCAGCCCAGCCAAGAGACAGCCAATCAGCAGTCTGAATTGAGGTCAGTAGACTATCGATTGCCTGCCACCCCACTAAACCAGCGAATGCCGCTAATAAGCCACTCGCTAACCATTTTGAGCCAGCGCGTGGGCGAATAATATGTTCAAGTTTCGCTTCCACTTCGGATTCGCTATCTTGTTCTACCCTGACCGGAACAAATTTTTCCTCGTCAGTGAAGTGCATTTGAGCTGTAAGCTCTGGCTCAGCTTGATTTGAATCATTTGATAGAGGCTGTTCAAATACCTGTTTTTGTTTCAATTTGTGCTCTGTTTGATCACTCATTTCAGCTTGTCTCCAATCAAATACTCAAGCGCCTTATCCATTCTAATGTGGGGTAACGGTTCATCGATAACCGAAACTTGCGGGCGAAACGCCGTAAATTCAAAACCTTGTTGTTGCCAATAAATATGGTTAGGTAGCTTCTTCGGAACTTCCCCAGGGAAAACCGTCATAGGCTGTTCATCAATCGTCACCCCTTGAATGGCTGGTACTGATTGTTCTCCTTGACCAATAAAGCCTGTTTGAGTGGCTTGAATAGAGGCCATCGTCAAGCAGCTCATCTCTATATTTTCATACGACGCGTTTTGCCATGCTGGATGAACCATTTGCTGTAATAGCGAAACCAAATTCGGGTGTTGCTCTGGCGTCACGTGGTCAGCCTTTGTCGCGGCGAAAAGCACTTTGTCTATTCGTGGAGCAAACAGACGTTTCAAGATATTGCTTCTACCATATCTAAAGCTGTGCATGATCTGCTCTAGCGCAACACGCATATCATGAAAAGACTCGTAGCCAGCATTTAATGGTTGCAAGCAATCCACCAATACGATTTGGCGGTCAAACGTTGCGAAATGATGCTTGTAGAAAGCTTTAACCACTTTCTGTTGGTACTCTTGATAACGAGCTTGGAGCATCGCTAAATTAGAACCTTTACTGAACTTCGCTTCCTGAGCCAGTTTTACTGGAAAAAACTGAAGAACGGGGGCGCCTTCCAGCTCCCCTGGCAAAACAAATCGTCCAGGTTGAACCCAATGCAAGCCTTGTTCTTTGCATGCATACAGGTAGTCGGTATAGCTTTGAGATACATCCGCAAGCTGCTTTTCATCCAATTCAGCATTCATATCTATCGCTGACAGTTTCTCGAGCCAATCTTGCGCTAGTTCTTCACGTATCCCTTTCAACGCCTCGAATTGACTGGCTGACCACTGCTCGAAACTCATGTCCAAAAGCGGTAAATCGAGTAACCACTCACCAGGATAATCAATGATGTCGATATGCAAGGTCGCCGTACTATTGAAAAGTTTCTTGGTTTTTTTCTTCGGCTTGTACTTAAGGGCTAATCGGATTTCGCTGACATCTCGAGTCGGCTCAGGCCATTTAGGCGGATCACTTTGGATATGCTCCATAGCATCATCATAACCAAATCGCGGCACTAGCATGTTTGACTGTGGTTCGCGTTTAGCACCCACTAACCGCTTGTCACGTGCTGCCGAAAGCAATGGCAAATTATCATGGGTAGAGGTATGAAGAAGCTGATTAACCAGTGAGCTTATAAACGCAGTTTTACCCGCTCTTGATAATCCAGTAACGGCGATGCAGACATGGGAATCCACACTGCGGTTAATAAAATCATTCACTTCTTGAGTAATTTTCTTCATTCACGTTCTCTTGTCTGAAACTTCTAGCTTATATTAATAAATTCAATCTTAATCAAAGATGAACAAAAAAGCCCCTGATGTTAATCAAGGGCTTGTAACAAGGTTTCGGCTGCTAGCTAGGCTCTAATCGTCTTCAATAAGTTTGTAAATTACAAATAGGGCAATTTCAAGCAATGCGAATAGAACACATGTAATGGTTACGTACTTCTCATCAAAGATACTGATGCCGTGCAAAATGAGATCGTAACCAACAAAGGCACCGACGACAGCTGCGATGATGAGCTGGAGGATTTGAATAAAACGAGGCATTTTTGCTCCTGACGTATAATTTTACAATTTTTAGAGTATATAGACAAAAGGTGCAGTTTTACCCACACCTTTGTCAAATGTTTGCTAACTAAATCAGCAGTTTCTCACAATCTTGAGACTAGTTTTCCATCTCTTGGATTTTCACTTTCCAGGTATCTGGGCCGATTTGGTGAGCATTCGCACCATTTGAATCCACTGCGACAGTGACTGGCATATCTTCTACTTCAAACTCGTAAATCGCTTCCATACCAAGATCTTCAAACGCAACTACGCGAGCTTTCTTAATCGCTTTAGCAACAAGGTAAGCCGCACCGCCGACAGCCATCAAATACACTGCTTTGTGCTTTTTAATGGAATCTACCGTTGCAGGTCCACGTTCAGCTTTACCAATCATGCCCATAATGCCGGTTTCTTCTAGCATCATGTCTGTGAACTTATCCATACGTGTTGAAGTCGTTGGACCTGCAGGACCTACCGCTTCGTCGCCCACTGCATCTACTGGGCCTACGTAGTAAATAAACTTACCTTTAAAATCAACGCCAGCAGGTAGACCTTCACCATTTTGTAGCATCGTTTGGATGCGTTTATGAGCCGCATCACGACCAGTCAGGATCTTGCCTGAAAGCAGAACCGTTTCACCAGTCTTCCACTGTTCAACATCAGCCTGAGTCACTTCATCAAGGTTAACTCGGCGAGTATTCGCGCCCGCTTCCCACGTAATATCTGGCCACTCTTCTAGCTTAGGAGGCGTTAGGTCCGCAGGGCCACTGCCGTCTAGCGTGAAGTGTACGTGGCGCGTTGCCGCACAGTTCGGGATCAGACACACTGGTTTTGATGCGGCATGCGTAGGTGCAGTTTTGATTTTTACGTCAACGACGGTTGTCAGGCCACCAAGACCCTGAGCGCCAATACCCAGTTTGTTTACGCGATTAAAGATATCAAGACGAAGTTCTTCTTCCGCGTTTTCCGGACCACGATCAATCAGCTCTTGAATATCGATGTGTTCCATTAGTGATTCTTTGGCTAGAACTGCTGCTTTTTCAGCCGTACCACCGATACCGATACCGAGCATACCAGGTGGACACCAGCCCGCGCCCATAGTCGGTAGTGTTTTCTCTACCCACTCCGCTACGTCATCAGACGGGTTCAGCATCACCATCTTAGTTTTATTTTCAGAGCCGCCACCTTTGGCCGCAATTTGAATTTCAACTTTATCACCTGGAACCATATTGATGTGCACTACGGCAGGTGTGTTGTCTTTGGTATTGATTCGCTTGCCCGCAGGATCCATTAATACTGAGGCACGTAACGGGTTATCTGGATTGGTGTATGCTTGACGAACACCTTCATCTACCATTTGTTGAACGGTTAGATCGGTAGAGTCCCACTGGACTGCCATACCTACGTTAACAAAACAGGTCACGATACCTGTATCTTGACAGATTGGACGGTGCCCTTCTGCAGACATACGAGAGTTAATCAGAATTTGAGCGATAGCGTCTTTGGCAGCTTGGCTCTCTTCCTTGTGATAGGCTTTTTCCAGGGCTTGAACAAAGTCTAGAGGGTGGTAGTAAGAAATGTACTGAAGTGCATCAGCAACACTGCTGATCACATCTTGCTGGCGAATTACCGTCATTGCATGCCTCTTTATAGTTATGCTTCCTTTATCATCCAACTACTCAAACGTTTGCTTATTGAGCTATTACTAAGGCTGACAACACCTTTTTATTATTAAACGTCATGAGTAGCGGCGTTGGTTAGCATTATGATACTCTTGGTTTCCCTCTGTTACCATGCAGCGAACGATCTCTTTGTCACAAATTAAACAAATGAATAACAACGCGCCAAATTGCTTAGAAATCAAGCCGATTAAATACCAAAATGATCTAGCCAAGCAGCTTTTTCGCCCTATTGCACACCTGCCGTGGGCCATGTTGTTAAGATCGCCATCAAGCACTCATGTGGACAGTCGATTTGATATTCTTGTCGCTAACCCAGTTGCTACTTTAACCACTTCTGGTAAAGAGACTTCAATCTGTAACCCAGCAGGCCAGCACTCTTCATTGGATGACCCGTTCGAATTATTGCAAGCAGAACAAAAGCAGTGGCTAACAGAAATCGAATACAACGGCGAACTCCCGTTTATAGGCGGTGTTTTAGGATATTTCGCGTATGACCTCGGTCGCCGAGTTGAGAAACTACCTGTTCTGGCAGAAAGAGACTTACATACCCCTGACATGGCCGTCGGACTCTATGAATGGGCCGTGGTAGTCGATCACAAAGAGCAACAAGCATTTGTTGTCGGTCAAAACATAGAGCAGCACTACGCTTGGTTGCTGAACCTAACACAGCCTGAGTACGAAGAGTTTGCCCTTCAATCCGCTTGGCACTCAAACATGACTAAAGCGGAATACAGTAACAAATTTGCCCAGGTACAAGAGTACTTGCTCTCTGGAGACTGCTACCAGATCAACCTGGCTCAGCGTTTTGTCGCAGACTACAAAGGCTGTGAGTGGCAAGCTTACGAGAAGTTAGAATCCGTCAATGAAGGACCTTTCTCTGCATTTATTCGAACGCCAAATAGTGCGATTTTGAGTGTATCCCCAGAACGTTTCTTAGAAGTCAAAGAGCGAGCGATTGAAACTAAGCCCATCAAAGGTACTCGTCCTCGTTCAAACGATGCCATTGAAGATGCGAAGTCTGCTCATGAACTCGCGCATGCTGAAAAAGACCAAGCCGAAAATCTAATGATTGTCGATTTACTTCGTAACGATGTCGGAAGAGTCGCTAAACCTGGAACGGTTCATGTACCAAAACTATTTGACGTTGAAAGCTTTCCTGCAGTCCACCACTTAGTAAGTACGATTCGAGCAGAGCTAGATTCAAAATACTCTCCTACCGACCTGTTAAGAGCCAGTTTCCCGGGAGGTTCCATCACCGGAGCCCCTAAGATCCGAGCAATGGAGATCATCGAGGAACTAGAGCCTCATCGACGCAACGCTTACTGCGGTAGCATCGGTTATATCAGCCGTCACGGACGCATGGATACGAGTATTACTATTCGCACCCTAGTCGCGGAAGGAGGCAAGATTCATGTGTGGGCTGGCGGCGGACTCGTGGCGGATAGTCAATGTGATTCCGAATACCAAGAAACTCTCGATAAACTCAGCCGCATTTTGCCTGTTCTAGAAATGTAATAATGACAGTGGGTGTGATTACGCCCACTTCTCTAGCATTAACTTTAAATCTTGAGCGGTATAGGGTTTAGTCAAAATATCATTCATTCCACAAACGATGCACTTTTCTCGCTCTTCGAGGGTCGTACCCGCGGTCAAAGCAATAATAGGCAGGGTATAGTTTTGCTCTCTGAGATATTGTGTCGCCTCAAAACCATCCATTTCAGGCATACGACAATCCATAAACACCAAATCATAAGTATTGTCACTCATGGCACTGATCGCTTCCATGCCATTGGTAGCGATATCTGGTGTGATCGATAATTTCTTGAGCATCTGGTTGATAATAACTTGGTTCATACGAATGTCATCAACCACCAAAATATTAAGATCTGATAACGATTTATCCACGTCTTGAGTATTCGATTTTTCCGATTCACCACTCCTCGACGGAGCAATAGTCAGAGGCAATCTGATACTGAACTCACTGCCTACCCCTTTGCTACTTTTTACAGTGATTTCTCCTTTCATCAACTCGATCAAATTTCGACAAATAGCGAGACCAAGGCCTGTACCTTCGTAATGACGTTTAGTTGTCCTATCCGCTTGTACAAACGGGTCGAACAACAGGGGAAGTTCTGAATCCTCAATACCAATACCAGTATCGCTAACAGTGATATGTAAGTGTTCTTCACACCAATCGGCTTTTACAATAACTTCGCCACGGTGAGTAAACTTTACTGCGTTACCCGCAAGATTTACCAGCACCTGACAAATTCGTTCGAAATCACCGATTAGTATCTCGGGAACGGGCGATATATCGATGATTTCAAAGCAAATCCCTTTTTCCCTAGCTCTAGGTTCAAATACACCATTAAGCAATCTCTTAACATGCTCCCATTCGAAAGCCTTTGGAATAAGCTCCATCATACCAGCACTCATTTTGCTGAAATCGAGGATATCATTAATGATTAAGCGCAGAAGCTCTCCGGAATGGATTAGATTGTCTAGCAACGAATTTTGTTCAGAGTTAAGGTTTGTCTCCGTTAATAGCTCAGCACTCCCTAGCAGACCATTAAGCGGTGTTCTCAGCTCATGATTAATCATCGCGACAAACTCTTTTGTCGCTCGTTCAGATTCTTCAGCGCGTGCCCTCGCTCTTTGATTGCTAATCATGATTAGCTGTCGGCTGATAGCACTACTTAGCAAATCGGCTATCAGCGTTATCTGGCTTACAACGAAATCACGGTCAACATCGTCACTTACTAACGTGACAGAAAGCTCACCAACCACTTTGAAGTCAATCTCCAGTGGCAGACGAAGCACATCTCCATCCCAAATTGCGTAGGGTTTGACTTCCTCAACGGTTCTGCTTTCATCATCAAATCCAATTAGGAGGTTTAAAGCAGGTCCTGGAGCGAAGAAAAGTTCCGCCTTACTAAGTGCAGAAGACGCTTTGAGACGATCTAGCAGACATAAAACTAAACCACTATCTAAAGTTCGCCCCAAAAATGCCCGGCCAAAATGAATTAAGCTCTCATTTATCTGCTGCTCAAATTCGAGCTTCTGCAAGCCATCTCGATTTTGTTTTTTTAACTGGCTAAGCGCAAGTTGAAGTTGTTGATTCGCTTGATAGAGCTCCAGACTTTTCCGCTCTAGCAACTCTTCTGCGGCTTTCCTTGACGCAACTTCTCTGGCTAGCTTGCGCTCTATGGGCGAACTGTTATCCATCATTACTCACTCAACTAACACGACTTTAAATCGCACTCTGCTACCATCTTGGTTTTCATTATCCATCTCAACTGAAATGGTCTGAGAGAAGTGGTTAGCACAGCCTTCAATTAAACCTAAACAGACGTGCGCCATACAGCGAGTACTAAGATAATCGAAGACCAACTCCGTTTCACCTTCAGAAACAAAATCAAACTTTGGAGGATTGGCATCTGGGTAGAGTTTCTTTACTTCAGTGTGAATGTATTCTTCAACCAAACGGATAAATTGAAAAGTCGACTTGCAGCTTTTTAAGCTATCGGACTGAGGCAATGAGTCGAATAAGTTGTTAAACACACTTTGCCCAAACACTCGCTGTAAATCTTCGGCCGGTATACTGGTTTTACGACTCAAGCAGGTAATCAGTTTAACCAACCTTTTATGATCATAACTGCCCACTGAGGTAAAAATCCCCTCTTCACCAGCATCGACCAAAATTTCGTCTACTGTCTCTAATCCAAACTTAGCTTCTACCAGAGCGATAAACTCTGTAAAGATAATCCCTTTCATATTTTGAGCTATCCTTGCAGTATAGAAGTCAAATAAAAGCATGAGCTAAAAAAACCGGAATTTCAAATTAAGACATGGAGTTATCGTGTTATTAGAATTGAATAAAAGCCAATTGATACAGAACTTTCAGTTAAACCAAACCGTAGGCTACCATCAAGATGCATTAAAACGTGTAGCCCACCTAGAAAACCAGCCACTACGTAAAGCGTCAGTACTCATCGGATTCGTTGAACGTAACGATGAGTTAAACGTCATTTTCACAAAACGCGCAAAACACCTAAAACACCACCCGGGGCAAGTAAGTTTTCCTGGTGGTAAATTTGAAAGCCACGACATTAATTTGGCTAACACAGCGGTGAGGGAGACCTTTGAAGAAGTAGGCATTCGTGACAGCGAAATAGACATTTTTGGTCAAATGCCTGAACTGGTCACAATTAGCAAGTTCAGCGTAACTCCTTTCCTCGCCTTTGTTGATAAGGGCTACAAAACGACCATCGATCGAAATGAAGTCGATGAAGTGTTTGAAGTACCTGCAACAGTTGTGCTGGATAGGCGGCAACTAAGAAGCCAGAGATTTCAATTCGCCAGTCACTCTCACAGGGTGTTTGGCCTTTCTTACCAGCAACATTTTATTTGGGGAATGACTGCTCAAATAATCCAAGCAATGCAGAAACATATTATGCATCAATATTAATAAATCTACATATCGAACAATATCTGTTCACATTAGTTTAATTACCTATCAATAAGGCAAACGGTTTCCTGTAACCTGCGCCTAACTTTTCCCAAGTAATATTAGATAAACTAATCCCAAGCATTAGCATAAATCACTAGTAGCACGGCATTTTCGTGACCAAAAACTCCTTTTTGACATATCATGTTATAACTCGAATCAATTCATGATTTAGATCTATTTTTTGTGCAAGATTTTTATGCAAAATTGCACCTGACTTATTTCCTGTTCCCAAAAATGAGTATCACAAAATGAATACTACAACTTCTGCGGCTTCGTCCGCACAAAATCCTAGTAAGTTTACTTACAAGGACTTCACTTGGTGTCTGTCACTTTTCGGTACTGCCGTAGGTGCAGGCGTACTTTTCCTTCCAATTAAAGCAGGTGCTGGCGGTTTTTGGCCATTAGTTATCCTTGCTCTAATTGCAGCTCCAATGACTTGGTTCGCTCACAAATCTCTAGCTCGTTTTGTTCTTTCTGCGAAAAACCCTGAAGCTGATATCACTGACACTGTTGAAGAGCACTTCGGTAAGACTGGCGCAAACATCATCACTTTTGCTTACTTCTTCGCTATCTACCCTATCGTTCTTATCTACGGTGTTGGTATCACTAACACGGTTGACTCTTTCCTAGTGAACCAAATGGGTATGGAATCCATTCCTCGCCCACTGCTTTCTGGTGCGTTAATCGCTGCTATGACTGCTGGTGTGGTATTTGGTAAGGAATTAATGTTGAAAGCGACATCTGCACTGGTTTACCCACTAGTGTTCATCCTACTTGCGCTTTCTTTCTACCTAATCCCTGACTGGAACAGCTCAATGATGTCTGTTGCACCAGACTGGTCTTCAATGCCATCTGTTGTTTGGTTAGCAATTCCAATCATTGTATTCTCTTTCAACCACAGCCCAGTAATCTCTCAGTTCTCTAAAGAGCAACGTCGTGTACACGGTGACAACGCAGTTAAGA
>NZ_CFHWOM010000048.1:0-24642 GCF_984391705.1 Vibrio sp.
AGCAGAAGCAGAAGCAGAAGCAGAAGCAGAAGCAGAAGCAGAAGCAGAAGCAAAAAAAGAAGAGCCGACCGAGGAGCAGCCAGTAGTGGTTGAGCCTCAAGAGCCTCGTGTCGTAGAGCAGGAAAAGCCGACTGAGAGTTTCTTCGCGCGACTAAAACGCAGTCTTGCGCGCACCAAAGCGAATATTGGCGCGGGTTTCTTTGGTCTGTTTAAAGGTAAACAGATTGATGATGACTTATTTGAAGAGTTGGAAGAGCAACTACTGATTGCTGATGTTGGCATGGATACCACGACTAAGATCATCGATAGCCTGACAGAAAAAGCGTCGCGCCAAGAATTGAAAGATGGTGAAGCTTTGTATGGTCTACTGAAAGAAGAGATGGCGGAAATCTTATCGACAGTAGAAAAGCCGCTTGAAGTGGATACGTCAAAAACGCCATACGTGATCTTGATGGTCGGTGTGAACGGTGTAGGTAAGACCACGACAATTGGTAAGCTAGCAAAACAGTTCCAAGCTGAAGGTAAGAAAGTGATGCTTGCGGCAGGTGATACTTTCCGAGCTGCGGCTGTTGAACAGCTTCAAGTTTGGGGTGAACGCAATAATGTACCGGTTGTTGCTCAGCACACTGGAGCGGATAGCGCGTCGGTAATTTACGATGCGATTGAGTCGGCAAAAGCAAAAGGCGTGGATGTTGTGATCGCCGACACGGCGGGTCGTTTGCAAAATAAATCTAACCTGATGGAAGAGCTGCGTAAGATTGTTCGTGTAATGCAGAAAGTCGATGGTTCAGCGCCACATGAGATCATGCTAACTCTGGACGCTGGTACGGGGCAGAATGCGATCAGTCAGGCTAAGCTATTTAGCGATGTGGCTCCTTTAACAGGTATTACTCTAACTAAACTCGATGGCACGGCTAAAGGTGGAGTTATTTTCGCATTAGCTGATCAATTCCAAATTCCAATTCGTTACATTGGTGTGGGTGAAGGTATCGACGACCTACGTCCATTTGAAACTCAAGAGTTTATCGACGCATTGTTTAGTCGTGAAGACTAATGCCTATGCTGTTGAAGTCATGGTGACTCCGTGACTTCAACATATAGGTATATCTATTGTAGAGAAGTTCGTAAGAGGAATTACGGGTGATAAAGTTTCAGCAAGTAAGTAAAGCGTATCGTGGTGGGCGCCAAGCGTTACAAAAAGTCGATTTTCATCTGCGTCGCGGTGAAATGGCTTTTTTAGGTGGCCATTCTGGAGCAGGTAAAAGTACCTTGCTTAAGTTGATCTGTGCGATTGAACGCCCTACGGATGGTAAAATTTGCTTTAATGATCACGACATCACTCGTATTCCCAGTAAAGACATTCCTTTCCTTCGTCGTAATATCGGTATTGTATTTCAAGACCACCGTTTGCTGATGGATCGCCCTGTGTATGACAATGTGGCGCTGCCAATGCGAATCGAGTCTATCTCAGAAAATGAAATCAAACGCCGAGTGAATGCCGCGTTAGATAAAACAGGATTGCTAGATAAAGCGAAATGTTTACCAAGCCAGTTATCTGGTGGTGAGCAGCAACGAGTCGGTATCGCACGCGCGGTTGTTAATCGACCAACCCTGCTTTTAGCTGATGAGCCAACTGGTAATTTAGATCCTGAGCTTTCAAGCAGGGTGCTGAAATTATTTGAAGAGTTTAACCGTGCCGGTGTAACGATTCTATTAGCGACCCATGATATTGGGTTAGTAAACACTCGCCCACAGTATCGTCATCTTGAATTGAACCAAGGCTTTTTAAGTGAGGTTGAAGACTATGGCTGCTAATGCCCGAAATCGTAAAGCGGCTCAAGGTCGAAGTGTTAACCGAGCAAAGCGAGATAGCTTTTTAGCTATTCATTTTAAGCAAGCCAAAGCTTCTTTATTGGAGTTCGCTGAACGACCTTTGGGAAATCTATTGACCCTTGCTGTTATTTCAATGGCTTTGGCAATGCCTTCGGCACTCTACTTGTTGGGTAAGAACCTTTCAGTGGCATCAGCACATGTGACGAGCCCGTCTCAGATCAGTGGCTACATCGCTGAGCGCACGCCGGAAGCGCGTATCATGATTCTTAAGGACAATCTTGAGAGTATGAAAGAAGTCGCCACGGTGGAATATATTTCCCCTCAGCAAGGTCTTAATGATTTAAGTGAATACTCGGGCTTTGAACAAGCCATCTCTTTGTTAGACGATTATGCGTTGCCAGGCGTGTTAGTGATTACCCCAAGCATGGAAGATAAAGCTGCGATCAAGGCGCTAGCGAGTCAAATCAGTGCGGAAGAGGACATTACCGATGTTCGTATGGATGAAGATTGGTTAACACGTCTCGACGCAATTAAAAATCTGGTGGGCGGCATCGTTATTACACTTTCGGTGCTCATGCTGGGGTCGGTTTTCCTGATCGTTGGCAATACATTACGTTTTAATGTTTTAGCCAATAAGGAAGAGATTCAAACCATGAAGCTGATTGGTGCAACAAATGGGTTCATTTTGCGTCCCTATCTTTATTCAGGCATGTGGTTTGGTCTACTCGGAGCGTTAGTTGCTTGGGTAATGACGGCTATCATCACAATTTTATTGAACAATAGTGTTGAGCAGTTAGCTTTACTTTATGATAGCCGCTTCCGCTTGATCGGGCTGAGCTGGGATGAAAGCTTATTGCTCTTGATGCTTGGCACCTTCTTAGGCTGCTTAGCGGCAAAAGTATCCGCGCAGCGACATCTAAAAGAAATTGAACCAGTTTAGTTTCAGCGTGTCATACTATTGGAAAAAGTAGACGCTACCGTGTACTTTTACTTGTGTAAACAATTTGTTTATGCATAATTACTTTCCCTTGCTTGAAACCTGTTCACTTTAGGTTCAAGATTATCGGGTTAAAATGACTCCAGATCAGAGATTGATGAGGAATTGAATGACTAACCAAGCGTACCCAATGGCTGTAGTTACACAAGATAGCTTGGACAGCTACATCCGCAAAGTAAACAGCTACCCAATGCTGACTGCTGACGAGGAACGTGAACTCGCAGAGAAGCTGCATTATGACGGTGAGATTGAGGCTGCAAAAGGGTTGATCCTTTCGCACCTACGTTTTGTCGTGCATGTTGCTCGCGGTTATTCTGGTTATGGTTTGCCAATGGCGGACTTAGTTCAAGAAGGTAACATTGGCCTGATGAAAGCGGTTAAGCGCTTTAATCCAGAGGTAGGTGTTCGTCTTGTGTCATTTGCTGTCCATTGGATCAAAGCTGAGATTCATGAATACGTATTACGTAACTGGCGTATCGTGAAAATCGCAACGACTAAAGCGCAGCGAAAATTATTCTTCAACCTGCGTAAATCAAAAAAACGTCTAGGCTGGTTTAACAACGGTGAAGTGGAAACCGTTGCGAAAGAGCTAGGTGTTGAACCATCAGAAGTGCGAGAGATGGAATCTCGCTTAGCAGCTCAAGACTCTACGTTTGAAATGCAAGCTGACGATGACGACACAGGTACTTCATACACAGCTCCTGTCCTCTACTTAGAAGACAAAGCATCTGACGTGGCTGATAATGTCGAAGCTGCGAACTGGGAAGCGCACACCAATAATCGTTTAAGCTTAGCTCTATCTAGCTTAGATGAGCGTAGCCAACATATTGTTCGTTCGCGTTGGTTAGATGACAACAAAGCGACACTTCAAGAGCTAGCAGAAACTTACAGTGTGTCTGCAGAGCGCATTCGTCAGTTAGAAAAGAATGCGATGAAGAAGTTGAAAGTCGCGGTTGGTGATTTCTAATTCCCAAACCTACTGAATTGAAGAGAGCCGAGATCATTGATCTCGGCTTTTTTGTTTCCGATCGAAAATTGTCACTAAGTACTGTTTTTTCAGATCTAAAGTTAGCTCACGGCCTGTGGGTAACTCTGTGGTAAATTTATTCGCTACATGTCAGAAAGCAGGGTGAATAAAGGCATAGAGAGCTATTTTCCTATGGGGATATTTTTTCTTTTACACACATAAAAATAAGGATCATCACTACATATAGTAGATCCATTTGCTCAAAAACACTTTATCAACGTAATCCACAAAATTATCCACAGATGATTAATAAATGATCGCTGGTGGATAACCTTATTAACCCCGTGTACTTGTTGAGCACTGGATAGGTTACAATGCCAGCAAATAATTAAAGCAGTAGAGAGAAAGTCAATGGACCAGTTTCAGCATATCGATGTTTTGGGAGCTCAAGCGTTGTTAGAGCAAGGCAATGCGCGAATGGTGGATATTAGAGACCCACAAGCCTTTGCGGTTGCACACCCACAATCAGCTTACCATCTGACTAACGACAGCATTGTTCAGTTTATGGATGAGGTTGAGTTTGAGCAGCCCGTGTTAGTGATGTGCTATCACGGAATCAGCAGTCAAGGTGCTGCGCAGTATTTGGTTAACCAAGGCTTTGAGCAGGTGTATAGTGTGGATGGTGGCTTTGAAGCTTGGCAACGTGCCCAGTTGCCGACAGAATCCGATATGCAGTAGGAAGATTATATGGTCAGACTGATCTCTTTAACAAACCCAAGAATGGCGCAAGCATTTATTGATTACATGGCTTCTCGCCATATCGATATCAAGATGATGCCAGAAGGAGGAGGTCAGTTTGCCCTGTGGTTGAGTAATTCAGAACATCAAATTGAAGCAGAGTCCGAACTCAACCACTTTTTGGCGAACCCAAATGATGCCAAATACCAAGCGGCCTCTTGGGATATGGCCGAATCACGTACCAATCATTTCCAGTACCAGTCACCGAGTATGCTGGCGATGATCAAAGCTAAAGCCGGCCCAATGACGTTAGCGATCATGCTGGTCTGTATTGTTATTTTTACTATGCAGCAATTGGGTGCAGGTAAGGCTGTGTTTTCGGCGTTGCACTTTCCTGCTTTTGCTGGCCAAGAGTGGCAGCTATGGCGTTGGCTGAGTCACGCCGTTTTGCACTTTTCTGTTATGCATATCGCTTTTAACTTACTGTGGTGGTGGCAGCTTGGTGGAGATATTGAACAACGCTTAGGGTCGGGGAAGCTTCTACAGCTGTTTGTTGTATCTGCTGCGCTTTCCGGGGCGGGGCAGTTCTGGGTTGAAGGTGCTAACTTTGGCGGCTTATCTGGTGTCGTATACGCCTTGGTTGGTTACTTGTGGATGCTGGGTTACAAGGCTCCCCAAATGGGCTTAAGCATGCCCAAACCTTTGATTGGTTTCATGCTAGTTTGGTTGATCTTAGGATTTGTTCAGCCATTTATGGCCATCGCGAATACAGCTCACCTGGCGGGTTTACTTGCGGGGATTACGATAGGCCTATTAGATGCAGGTCGTTACAACAAGGTGTAAAAAAAGCGGCAATAAGCCGCTTTTTTGTGGTTATGCTTTTGGTCGTTACTGGTATAGATATTTAGTAAACAGCAGGTCTGCAATCACCGTTTTACCAGTCTCGGGCAGTAAAATGGAGTTAAGCTGCTCAACTAACGATTTACGTAAGTCTTCACGGCCAGCAAGAGATGTAATGGTGTCTTCAGACTGCTTGCCTAGTAGTTCAATAACGGCATCTCGAATCAATGGCTGGTGCAGTTCAATGATGGCTAGGTCTGTTTCTGCGGCCACCATAATATCGATACGAACTTGAATGTAGCCCAGCTTCTTACCTTTGGTGTAGAAATTGGTAGTGAGATCTGGTTCAAGTGTGAAGTAAGCGAGTTTAGGTACGCCTTCTTCCTCTGCCAATGTCGGAAGACTTATTAACAAAGTCCAAGCGACAAATATTTGGGCTAGGTAACGTTTAATCATATTTATAACTTTTCTTTCTTCCAATCACGATACTCGAATCGCCAGAGTCTTGTTACAATGGAGCATCTATTTGTAATAAAAATGCGTTAAGTACTCGATGTGGTGGTTAACACTTCAGATCGAAGCTTTATTGTACGACGATAAGGCTACTTATTGAATACTAGTATGAATCAATTGATTGCGCTTTATTTATCTGCACTGCGCCAAGTGAGCTGGCAAGACCCAGCCGAATTTAATTTTCCCAACGTGAATTCTGAAAAGTGGGTACTTGAGCATGGCTCATTATCCCGCCTATTAAGCTCTTATTGCGAAGGGCTAACGGTTGACCTCGTGCATAATAAAATGGTCAAGGCGGAAAGGTTGAATCAGCAAGAGATTGAATTGCTGGCTCAAGAACCGTGTTTGTTACGTAAAGTTGTTCTAAAAGGCGATGGCGAAGCTTGGGTATTAGGGCGAACACTGATCCCTCTCTCTTCAATGGAAGATCAACAGCATGATTTGGCTCAGCAAGGTGAGATTCCTTTGGGCTTGACGGTGTTCAGTGCAGAAAACGTCAAGCGAGATGCCTTGCAAGTGGGCTGGGCTGAAACACCAGAAGGAAAAATGCTCGCGCGTCGTTCAAGATTATGGATGAACCACAAACCTATGTTGGTTGCTGAATTATTTTTACCAACGGCCCCAATGTATACCAAGGAGAGTAGGAATGACGGCTAGTAAAGCTTTCGCTTATTGGCAATTAATGCGAATGGATAAGCCGATTGGTACCTTGTTACTCCTATGGCCAACCTTGTGGGCGTTGATTATTGCCGCGCAAGGGATCCCGGATCCGAAAGTATTGGT
Organism: Vibrio sp.; assembly: GCF_984391705.1. NCBI lineage: Bacteria > Pseudomonadati > Pseudomonadota > Gammaproteobacteria > Vibrionales > Vibrionaceae > Vibrio > Vibrio sp. The sequence goes on from NZ_CFHWOM010000048.1 coordinate 6,672, forward strand.
GGTATTCATTCTGGGCGTGGTGTTTATGCGCGCCGCAGGGTGCGTAATTAATGACTTTGCAGACAGAAAAGTGGACGGTCATGTAAAGCGCACTAGCCAAAGGCCATTACCTTCCGGACGAGTCACTTCAAAAGAAGCGATTACGCTGTTTTTGATTTTGGGTGTCGCTTCGTTTTTGCTCGTTCTAACAATGAATCCGTTGACGATACAGCTTTCGTTTGCCGGCATTGTCTTAGCTTTTATCTATCCATTTATGAAGCGTTTTACCCATCTGCCACAGTTGTTTCTTGGTTTGGCTTTCAGTTGGTCAATACCTATGGCTTGGGCTGCGCAAGCGAACGAACTGCCAATGGTTGTGTGGTTTGTTTTTATTATTAATGCACTGTGGACCATTGCCTATGACACGCAATATGCCATGGTTGATCGTGATGATGATTTGAAGATTGGCATTAAGTCGACAGCGATTTTGTTCGGTCGCTTTGACAAGATGGTGATTGGGGTATTGCAGCTTATTACTTTAGCGATGCTTATCTATCTTGGCATTTGGTATCAACTGGGTGCCAGCTTCTATTGGAGCTTGTTGATTGCTGGTGCGCTCTTTGTCTTCCAACAGCACCTTATTCGTCATCGAGAGCGAGAGCTATGCTTTAGGGCTTTTCTCAACAACAACTATGTCGGCATGGTTATCGCTGCAGGCTTACTGATAGCCTTTATTTAGAATGAAAAAAGGGCATCGTATAGATGCCCTTTTTGTTTATTTTTGTTCTGTTGTCTGGCAGATACTTTCTTTAATGGTCAACTTCACCTCAGGGTAAAGCATAGAGTAAAGAAGCTCTGCGAGCGTTTGGCATTTCTGCTTATCACAATTGCCATCAATATCGAGATAGTCTTGCTGTTTCAATGTGCTAAACATTGAAGAGAACACGCCTTTATCAAAGAACTCTGGGGCATTAATGCCATGCAGGCGACCTAAGCGCTGTGCGATGTCTTGGCTCTTCTGTTCTAGGTCTGACTTACCAAGCTCAGGGTTAGCAACCAACAAGTTCAGAGCAATGGAGTAACGCTGCAGGGTCTCAGTAATGGTACGACCGAGCAGAACCAGTACTTGTGTATTCGCCTGGCGAATCGCGACATTGTGCTCGGCGTCTACCGTCACTACACCTTGGCGAGCCAACTCTTCGATGTACGCTTCTGTCATCTCGCCCAGTTTTTCTTCCTCAATACTTAGGAACAGCTCCTGTTTGAGGAATGGGTACACCAGCGCTACGTTTTCTTTGATCTGCTCAAGTGATAGTTGCTGTTGGCGCACGAGCATTTGAGCGATCAGCGATGGTAACGCTAACAAGTGGATGATGTTGTTGCGATAGTAAGTCATCAAGATAGACTGATTGCGATCCAGAGAAACAATATCGCCCATCGAGTCAGATTCTGTGAGGAACTTATCTAATGACTCCGCATGCTTAACCAACGCTTCTGCATCTTCACTTGGTACAGTGAAAGTGGATGAGTAAGGCACGTTTTTCAGCAGTGAAAGGTAACAATCAATTTGATTAACCAAGCTGTCACGGGACAATGCGCGTTGGCGAGAAGCAAGTAATGCTGTTGCACACAGTGTTAGTGCATTCGCTGCAGCTGCATCGTTAATGTGAGTCATCATCTTGGTCGCTAAGTCATTTACCACAGGGTTAAGCCACTGAGGCTTACTGCTACCCATAGGATCGATGTCTTTGCTCCACTCTGGCGCTTTCTCATTGAGGTATTGGTTAAGCGGAATAGGCTCACCAAAGTTCACGTATCCTTGGCCAAAATTACGCAGCTTACGAATTGTTCGCAGTACTAAGCCTGCGTTCTCTTTCTCTTTGCGTTTTCCGCGAAGCTCTTTAGCGTAAGTGCCTACTTCCATCACGTGCTCGTAGCCGATGTAGACAGGTACTAAAGTTACTGGGCGGTTCAAACCACGTAGCATGGCTTGAATCGTCATCGCCAGCATGCCGGTTTTTGCTTGCAGTAGACGACCCGTGCGTGAGCGACCTCCTTCACTGAAATACTCCACTGAGTAACCTTTGGCAAATAGCTCAGCTAAGTATTCGCGGAAAATCGTTGAATAAAGCTTATTGCCTTTAAAGCTACGACGAATGAAGAACGCACCGCCACGACGGAAAATTGGTCCCGCTGGGAAGAAATTCAAGTTGATACCAGCGGCTATGTGTGGAGGTACCATTCCTTCGCGATAAAGAACATAGGAAAGAAGCAGGTAGTCCATGTGGCTGCGATGACACGGAACATAGACAATCTCATGACCATCTTGCGCAAGCTTACGCACAGTTGATGCGTTGGTGATATTCAAACCTTGGTAGATACGATTCCATAACCAACCTAAGATGCGTTCACCGTTTTTAATCAATGAATAAGAGAAGTCCGCTGCGATTTCATCCATGATGGCATGTGCTTCTTTGCGCGCCTTTTCTATAGGGATGTCTTTTGAGTTCGCTTCGTCTCTAATTGCTTTTTCTATCGCTTCTGACTTCATCAGGCGTTTGAATAGCGCTTGGCGGCTTGGCAAATTAGGGCCAGAGGCAGCAAGCTTCTGACGTGAGAAATGTATGCGTGCAACACGCGCGAGTTTATGCGCGATAGATGTATCGGTGCCGTGAGAGTCCGCCATGTATCGTAGGGACACCACTGGGCTGATACGAACCAAGCAGTCGCGCCCTGAAAGAATCACTGCTTTGGCTTTTTGAGGGCCATTCAGTGATTGTAAGTAGGGTTTTTGTTGCGACTCTTTACCTGGTTTACGACCCCAAAGAACAGTCGTAGGGATAACTTGAACATCCAGTTCAGAGTCGAGTTTATGCTGTTCCAGCAGTTCAGAAAACTGTGCGATAGACTCATTTGGAACATCGTGATCACTGCTCATCACTGTTTCGCGAGAGGAGGTAAACACAAAGCGTTTAAACGATTTACCGTTGATTTCCACTGACTCAAAGGGATCTGGCAACCCTAACTTCTCAACCTGTTTTTGCAACGTGATTAAGTCAACATTTGATCGGTATGGCAACGCATAGATAATAGGTTTATTGATGTCGATATCTAGATCATCAATAGGGTTGGCTGGAATAGCGGTGCCCTTTACCAGAACCGACAGTGGCAGCTTAAGTAAAGAGCTAGAAAATGATTGTCCGGAAGACATAAAGCTTCTGAGCCTCAAAATAGATAAATAGCATAAGCGCATTTCCAATTCTCAAGTATAGAAGTGGGGATGCGCCCAAGCGGATATTTTTAGCCAGCAAGGATATCAGAAACTGGTCGAACCTTTTACTTAAAATTGACTAGTAAAACGTCAATTTTAGCCAAATCTATTCACTGAGCGAATTTGTACGCTTTATCTAAGCCGGGGCGATAAATTTAAACGGTAGGGCTTGCCGGTTTTCTTTACAGTGACTGAGTTTATCTACGTGCGTTCAAACGGAGTAGGCTCTAGTAGTCGTTCCTAGTGATCACGCTATGCATATTTAAGGCGTTTTGTGTGCTTCGTTTTCTGAATTGAATGATGTGTTAGTTAAGCTATTCAAAAAACAATCAATTTGCTTTTCATTTAAAACATTACTGGATATACTCACAGTTAACTGTATAAAAAGACAGGTGACTTATGAAGCCGTTAACGCCACGCCAGCAACAAGTATTTGATCTAATCAAAAGTAAAATTGATGACACCGGTATGCCACCGACACGCGCTGAGATTGCACGTGAGCTTGGCTTCCGTTCAGCAAATGCAGCTGAAGAACACTTAAAAGCGCTTGCTCGTAAAGAAGCGATTGAAATTATTCCAGGAGCATCTCGCGGGATTCGAATCCTACTTGAAGATGCCGCCAATGATGAGCAAGGCTTACCACTAATTGGTCAAGTCGCTGCGGGTGAACCAATCTTGGCTCAAGAACATGTAGAAACACACTATCAAGTGGATCCTGGCATGTTTAAGCCTCAAGCTGACTTTCTGCTTCGCGTAAATGGCGAGAGTATGAAAGATATCGGCATTATGGATGGTGACTTGTTGGCTGTGCATAAAACGCAAGATGTGCGTGATGGCCAAGTGGTTGTGGCTCGCGTTGACGAAGACGTCACTGTAAAACGTTTGGAGCGTAAAGGTTCAACAGTACTGCTTCACGCCGAAAACGAAGAGTTTGAACCGATTAAGGTAGACCTTACGTGCCAACACCTTTCTATTGAAGGACTTGCGGTTGGTATCATCCGAAATACTGATTGGATGTAATTCAATTAGATGAGATTCATTCTCACTCGTTGATTTTGTAATTGATATTCATTATCATCTTCTTTCTGGTATGGAAGGAAGATGATAATGGCCGCGAATCAAAATTTAGCTAAACAACGCTATCAAATCCCGGCAAATTTATTGCAGCCTCTGTGGCTTCGCAGCCGCGAAAGCTTAGTGGATAATGGATTGGTTTATGATCCTATCGCCGCTCGAGCCTGCCAACGTTGTCATCTTGCTCCCGAATGCTTATCTGGTGATATTGACCAAAAGCAACTTCTTCATGTCACTCTTACCCAGCTTTGCGATCAACAGGTTTCGGCGTTCATCAAACGTAATCCTGATGGATGGATTATTAATGTTGGAGCTGGCCTTGATACTCGCTTTTATCGCGTAGACAATGGTCGTTGTCATTGGTTGGAACTGGATGTGACTGAAAACCTTCTCTGGCGTCAAAAGCTATTCCATAAAAGTGAACGCTATCACCATGTATGTGGTAGCGTGAGTGAACTTAGCTGGCTTGAATCATTACCTATCCCAGATAAAACACCAGTGATGATAGTTTGCGAACATGCATTGCTCGATTGTACTGAAAGAGAAGTTGCTAAATTTGTTCAAGCTCTCGGTTGTCATTTTGATAGCGCAAGAGCTTGCGTAGTGCTCGCTGGCGATCTGAGTGCGTCTAAATTGGGACAGAAGATGGGGGCAGGCCACTATGCGCATGGCTACAGTAACCCTAACCAAGCCATGCTTAACTACTTACCTTGGGCTCGCTGGGTAAAAACCTATTCTCCTTTAGAACGAGACTGTGGCCGTTGGAAGCTATGGCAACGATGGCTCACAAAATTGCATCCACTTAAGCAGCGTCTTACACCAGTATTAGTTCAGCTTCGCTGGTGATCCCGTTACACTTGCCATTCAATCCTTATTAGAGTGGCAACGTGCAAATACTTCAGACTCTCTCCAATCGCGATGTGCACAAACAAGTGCTACTGCTCGCGATCCCCATGGTTTTCTCTAACATTACCGTTCCGTTGTTGGGCTTGGTCGATGCTGCGGTGATCGGTCACCTTGACCACGCTTGGTATCTAGGTGGTGTGGCACTGGGAAGCACGATGATCAGTGTGACTTTTTGGCTACTCGGTTTTTTACGTATGTCGACCACGGGCTTAGCAGCGCAATCTTACGGCGCGACTAATAAGCATCAATTGGGGCTGGTCTTTACTCAAGGGGTGGCGATGGCTTTGGGCTTCGCTGGGTTGTTTCTCCTATTCCATCAAGCCATTGCGGACTGGGTATTTAGCTTTAGTGACGCCAGTGACAAGGTAAAACTCTACGGTGAGCAATATTTCTCAATTCGCGCTTGGAGTGCGCCAGCGGCATTAGCCAACTTTGTTCTACTTGGCTGGCTACTTGGGACACAAAATGCCAAAGCGCCAATGTGGATGGTGATCATTGCTAACGTGACTAACATAGCACTAGATGTGCTGTTCGTGATTGGCTTTGGTTGGAAAGTCGAAGGTGCTGCGCTGGCTTCCGTCATTGCCGACTATACCGGAATGAGCTTTGGTCTGTGGTGTGTATGGCGTAAGTGGCATCAAGATAATTTGCCACCAATACTTGGCCTAATTAAAGATACCACCAATGGCCTCAGTCGGTTTGTAAAGCTTAACCGCGACATCTTTCTGCGCTCACTGTGTCTGCAAATGACCTTTACCTTTATGACCTTCCAAGGTGCCAGCTTTGGTGATGAGATTGTCGCAGCCAATGCGGTATTGATGAGCTTCTTGATGATGATCTCCTACGGTATGGATGGGTTTGCTTACGCGATGGAGGCGATGGTGGGCAAAGCGATTGGCGCTAAGGACCGCAATCAGCTTAATCAATCATTGATTGGTACCTTCTTCTGGAGTTTGGTGATTTGTCTCGGACTGACCATCGCCTTTGCGTTTGCCGGATCGAACCTGATCAGCTTGATCACGGACATTGAAAGCGTTCATGCCATTGCACTCAATTATTTGCCTTGGCTGGTGGCAATGCCACTTATCTCTATGTGGTGCTTTCTGCTTGATGGCATTTTTGTCGGCGCCACCAAAGGCAAAGAGATGCGCAACAGTATGTTTTTCTCTACCTGCGCCTTCTTTATTATCTTTTACTTCGCGATGGGCTGGGGTAACCATGCGCTATGGTTGGCAATGCTAAGCTTTATGGCAATGCGAGGCGTGACACTTGGCTTGATATTGACTCACCAGTGGCGCAGAGGAGAGTTCCTCGTTTAATAGATGATTGTTCATGATGAACCGGGCTATAAGCCCGGTTTTTTTATGGGGCTTATTATTACGTATCTGTAAAAATGATTTTCGATTTGGTGGGATTATCATTTTCTGTGAAATGCCTAAAATGGCAACCAACAAAACGACGCAGAAGTGAGACGAAAGCTCTACTACGCTTACTACGTCATCTTAAATACCTATTTGAAGGAAACATCCAATGACACTTGAACTCAAACCAGGTCAAACTCATATCCAATCAAAAGCAATGGTTGCTTGGGCAGCTGGCGAACCTCTAAAGCGTGAAACGGTTGATGTTGAACTACCTAAAGCAGGTGAAGTTCTTGTTCGTATCGTAGCGACTGGTGTTTGTCACACTGACGCTTTCACACTATCTGGTGACGATCCAGAAGGTATCTTCCCTTCGATTTTAGGTCATGAAGGTGGCGGTATTGTTGAAATGGTTGGTGAAGGCGTGACTAGCGTTGAAGTTGGTGACCACGTTATCCCACTTTACACAGCAGAATGTGGCGAATGTAAGTTCTGTAAGTCTGGTAAAACTAACCTTTGTCAGGCAGTGCGTGAGACTCAAGGTAAAGGCCTAATGCCAGATGGCACAAGCCGCTTCTCTATCAACGGTGAGCCAATTTACCACTACATGGGTTGTTCAACTTTCTCTGAGTACACGGTACTACCAGAAATCTCACTAGCGAAAGTAAACAAAGAAGCACCGCTTGAAGAAGTTTGTCTTCTAGGTTGTGGTGTGACAACGGGTATGGGTGCGGTACTTAACACAGCTAAAGTTGAAAAAGGCGACACAGTTGCTGTATTCGGTCTAGGTGGTATCGGTCTTTCTGCAATTATCGGTGCTCGTATGGCTGGTGCTAGCCGCATCATTGGTGTCGACATCAATGAAAGCAAATTCGAACTAGCAAAACAGCTTGGTGCGACTGATTGTATCAACCCAATGAAATTCGATAAGCCAATCCAAGACGTTATCGTAGAGATGACAGACGGTGGTGTTGACTACTCATTTGAATGTATCGGTAACGTAAACGTGATGCGTCAAGCTCTTGAGTGTTGTCATAAAGGCTGGGGTGAATCTGTAATCATCGGTGTTGCTGGTGCAGGTCAAGAGATCTCTACTCGTCCATTCCAACTAGTTACTGGTCGTGTATGGCGCGGTTCTGCTTTCGGTGGTGTTAAAGGCCGTTCAGAACTTCCAGAAATCGTAAACCGTTACATGGCGGGTGAGTTCGGACTACAAGAGTTCATCACTCACACAATGGGCCTAGATGACGTAAACGAAGCATTCGAACTAATGCACAAAGGTGAGTCTATCCGTACTGTTCTACACATGGATAAGTAATTCACTTAGGTCTCTTATTGGCTTACTGTCCTGTCGATAAGAGACCGTCTGTTCACCCAGACATCTTTTTCACCACCTTTCGCCCGGGAGGTGGTGATATTCCCTTTGTTAAGAGTGTCTTTACCTGTGCGCTTTTACCAAAGTGAATGCCTTTTAATTGAACCGTCAGCTTTATGGAGCCTATTCAATGATTATCGAAAATATTAGCCAAGCCAAAGTTGCTGGTGGTTGGCACAAACAATACACACACGACTCTGTAACGCTGAACTGCAATATGCGCTTTGCGATCTTCTTACCGCCAAACGCATCGAAAACCAAGCCAGTACCGGTTCTTTATTGGTTATCAGGTTTAACTTGTACCGATGAAAACTTCATGCAAAAAGCAGGCGCCTTCCGCCGAGCTGCTGAACTAGGTATTGCCATTGTTGCTCCAGACACTAGCCCTCGTGGTGAAGATGTCGCTGATGATGAAGGTTACGATCTTGGTCAAGGTGCTGGTTTCTACCTTAATGCGACGCAAGAACCTTGGTCACGCCACTACCATATGTATGACTACGTGACAGAAGAGTTACCAGCGCTGATCGAAGCTAACTTCCCAGTATCAAGCATTAAGTCGATCTCTGGTCATAGTATGGGTGGTCATGGCGCGTTAACTATTGGTCTTAAAAATGCTCAGCGTTACCGCTCAATTTCAGCATTTAGCCCGATCAGTAACCCAATGCAGTGCCCTTGGGGTCAAAAAGCATTTAATGCTTACTTGGGTAATGACTTTGAAACGTGGAAGCAGTACGACGCAAGTGAACTGCTTAAACAAGCGGAAGCGAATCTACCAATTTTGGTTGATCAAGGCGAGGCAGATGGCTTCCTAGTGGAGCAACTAAAGCCGGAAGTACTGATCGCTGCTGCTCAAGAGCATGATTCCGATGTGCAAGTTCGTATGCAGCCGGGTTATGACCATAGTTATTTCTTTATCTCAACGTTTATCGATGAGCATTTGGAGTTCCACGCGGCTTACCTGAACCAATAATCTCGCGACTTATATTGGCCTGTGTTCTCGTGGCGCAGGCTTTTTTGTACCTGAAAATAGGAAGATGAAATGAGCTGGTTTTTTCTACTGATGGGAGTGATGGCAGAAGCTCTGTCTCATGTGGCATTAAAAGCAACGGATGGTTTTAGTTTGTCCAAACCAGTACCTGCTGCATTAGTGATTACTGGGCATTTGGCTGCCTTTCTATTCTTGGGTCAAGCGATGAAAGAAATGCCTGTTGGGATTGTACACTCTTTATGGGCTGGCCTTGCGATCGTTACGGTTAGCTTGATATCGACGTTTGTTTATCGCCAGCATTTAGATACGAGCGTATGGATTGGAATGTTGATGATTGCTGGTGGGGTAGTACTGATTAACCTGTCACAAGGTCATGCCCACTAATTCCATATCTGTAGATATAAAAAAGCCGTCGCGATAGAGCGACGGCTTTGTTGTTACTGCGACTAGTTAGAACAAACGGTTTAAACCATTGAGCGCCGCGACGCGGTATGCTTCCGCCATGGTTGGGTAGTTAAAGGTCGTGTTAACAAAGTACTCGATGGTATTCGCTTCGCCTTTCTGCTCCATAATGGCTTGGCCGATGTGAATGATTTCAGCAGCACGTTCACCAAAGCAATGAATGCCTAGAATTTCTTTTGTTTCACGGTGGAACAGAATCTTCAAGCTGCCAATGTCTTTACCTGCTATTTGAGCTCGTGCAAGGTGTTTGAATGAAGAGCGGCCTACTTCATAAGGCACCTTAGCCGCGGTCAGTTCTTGTTCTGTTTTACCAACCGAACTGATTTCTGGAATGGTATAAATGCCCGTTGGAATGTCTTCAATCAGGTTACCATCAGCTTGACCTTTTGTGATCGCTTGAGCGACAAATCGTCCTTGGTCGTAAGCTGCGCTTGCCAGACTAGGGTAGCCAATCACATCGCCCACGGCATAGACATGGTCAACTTCCGTTTGATAGTTGCCATCGACTTTTAGTTGGCCACGTGAGTCTGCTGCTAGGCCAACAGCTGCTAGGTTCAATTTATCTGTGTTACCAGTACGTCCATTGGCGTAAAGAATACAGTCGGCGCGCATTTTCTTGCCTGATTCTAGGTGAACAATCACCCCATCTTCGGTGCCTTCAATCTTCTCAAAGGTTTCATCATTGCGAATCACCACACCGCTGTTCCAAAAATGGTAAGAAAGCGCGTCTGACACTTCGTTATCTAAGAATGCGAGTAGACGGTCACGCGTATTGATCAGATCCGTTTTCACTCCTAAACCACGGAAAATAGACGCGTACTCACAGCCAATGACACCGGCACCATAGATAATGATATGGCGAGGGTCGTGTTTAAGGTTAAGGATCGAGTCGCTGTCGTAGATACGTTCGTGGGTGAAGTCAACGCCTTCTGGTTGGTATGGGCGTGAGCCAGTTGCAATAACAAAGCGGTCAGCGCTGTAGGTCTCTTCCGTACCATCACTTTGCATTACGGCAATGGTGTATTTGTCGATAAAGCGTGCGGTACCAAAAATCAAAGAACATTGGTTACGGTCATAAAACCCTTGACGTAGTCGAGTCTGTTTGTCGATTACCGATTTCGCGTGGCCGAGTATATTTGAAAAAGTGGAATGTAAGCTGGTGTTGTTATGACAAAATAACGGGTTGTTGTTGAACTCGATAATACGGCTCACGGCATGGCGTAGTGCTTTTGATGGAATGGTGCCCCAGTGGGTACAACCACCTCCGACACTACTTTCCTTTTCGACAATGGCTACATTCAATCCCGCTTTGGTTAATCCCATCGCTGCCCCTTCACCGCCGGGACCACTACCAATAACGATGACATCAAAGTGGTTACTCTCCGCCATATTTTTTTCCTTGTTATATTGTCTTAACATTGCTGTAGCGAGATTTTAACTGATTCCTAAGTTGGGTAAACGAAAAGCGTACTAGAGAGTCGGTGAGATCACGTAGAAACGTTCAAATCTGAGAAAGGAATGCGGTATATCTCTAATTGGACGCTAAAAGATTGAAAAATGGTTTGAACTGGGTTTAATTGCCCCTCGGTAGTCACAGAGAGAGATTTTTGGGTTATCTCCCTAAGTCAATCGTTGTATATTAATGGCTACCAAGATAAGAAAAAGAATAGCAGTTATGAAGTCCATGGGAATCCGCGCACAGCAGAAAGAAAAAACGCGTCGTTCATTGATTGATGCGGCATTTAGTCAGCTTTGTGCAGATCGAAGTTTCTCTAACCTCAGCCTACGAGAAGTTGCGCGAGAAGCGGGAATCGCACCTACCTCATTTTATCGTCACTTTAAAGATATGGATGAGTTAGGGTTAACCATGGTCGACGAGGGCGGTTTACTGCTTCGTCAATTGATGCGTCAGGCTCGCCAGCGCATTGTTAAAGAGGGCAGTGTGATTCGCACATCGGTAGAAACCTTTATGGAATTTATCGAAAGTAGCCCTAACGTCTTTCGATTATTGCTGCGTGAGCGCTCTGGCACCTCTGCAGAGTTTCGTGCCGCAGTCGCGAGAGAAATTCAACATTTTTCAGCTGAGTTAACGGAGTACCTTATCGGTACAGGGATGACCCGTGAAGAAGCTTTCACTCAAGCCGAAGCATCGGTTACCTTGGTCTTTAACTCTGGCGCAGAAGCTTTAGATTTAGAAGGACGTGAACGCGACGAGCTTGCCGAGCGTCTAATTATGCAATTGCGAATGATGGCCAAAGGGGCTTATTGGTATCGCAAAGAACGTGAACGTAACCGATTAAAAGGTGGGATAGATTAATGTCGAACGAAACAAACCAAGTTAATCGTGGTTCTGAGAAGAAAACCCTAGTGCTGGCACTTGTTGCGGGTATGTGTGGGGACGCAATGCTGTCTTGGCTAACAATGAGCCAAGTTTCTTTCTCAATTTTTCCACTCATTGCTCTAGTACTAGCAGTTCAGACTCTGTACCAAGAGTATCTAAGTAAACCTGTATCAGAAGATATCCCGTTAGTGGGCCTAGCGTGTTTCTTTGTTGGTGCATTCGGTCACTCGGCCTTTATCAAGGCTCAGTACCCGGATGCGGGTTCAAACATGCTAGCGATTTTCATCACGCTGGGCTTGTTGCTATGGGTTGCAAAGAAACTGGGTTTTCTAACTCCGACAACAGCAAAAGCTGAGTCATAGTGAGTCGAAACTAGATATAAAAAACGAGCCTAAATGGCTCGTTTTTTGTTTCAGCAAAGCGTCTATTTACGCTCTAGCATCACACCAGCTTCCATGTGGTGGGTAAATGGGAACTGGTCAAATAGAGCAAAGCGAGTCACGTTGTGTGTTTCACTCAAAACGTCTAAGTTTTCTTTTAAGGTTTCTGGGTTACACGAGATGTATAAGATACGCTCATAGCCTTGCACCATCTTACACGTGTCAATGTCCATACCTGCACGTGGTGGATCGACAAAAATCGTGTTGCAGTTGTAGCTCTTAAGGTCCACGCCCGCATCTTTAAGGCGACGGAATTCGCGTTTGCCTTCAATCGCTTCTGTGAACTCTTCTGCAGAAAGACGCAGAATTTGCACGTTGTCGATCTTGTTGGCTGCAATATTGTATTGCGCAGAGATAACCGAAGGCTTAGCTAGCTCGGTAGCTAACACGCGCTCAAAGTTTTGCGCCAGCGCAAGAGAGAAGTTGCCGTTACCACAATATAGCTCCAGCAGATCACCTTGGCTGTCTTGAGTACAGTCGACCGCCCACTCCAACATCTTCTCAGCGACTTTACCGTTTGGTTGAGTAAAGCTGTTTTCAACTTGCTGGTAGATGTATGGTTTGCCATTCACATCTAGCTTTTCGATCACGTAATCACGGTCGAGAACAATCTTCATCTTACGCGCACGGCCGATAATATTGAGGTTGAAGCCTTCGTCATTTAACTGTTGCTTAAGTGCCTTAGCATTCTTAGTCCACTCATCATCTAGCTGGCGATGGTAAAGAAGAGAAACCAAGATTTCACCACTCAGTGTAGAGAGGAAGTCAACTTGGAACAGTTTACGACGCAGTGAATCGTTGTCTTTCATTGCATCAACGAGCAAAGGCATGAGATCGTTGATTAAACGGCTCGCCGCAGGGAATTGATCGACGCGGTACTTTTCTCGAGTCTCTTGATTGAACATGATGTAGTAAAGGTCTTCACCTTCATGCCAAACACGGAACTCTGCTCGCATACGGTAGTGCTGCTCTGGAGATTCAAACACTTCCAACTCTGGCACGTTGTAAGGAGCGAACATTTCGGTAAGGCGCTCAACTTTTTCTGCCAGTTGTTCTTGGTAGCGTTGTGGGTTTACATCAAGAGTAGCCATGATTATTACCTTTGGGTTATTGCCTGTGCTTAGTGCGTTTTATTTGAGAGCGCAGATTTTATTCAATCCCCGCTTGATGTCCAGTGTTGGTTCGTAATCACGACACTAACCTGCTGTAAAAACTATAGCTTATACCAATCTTAACTAGACAAAATATCAATAGCTGAATAACATCGGCCCCAAGCTGGTGCTATCTGGATGTATAGATGGCTGAAATAAGGGAATCTGGTGGAATTCCAGAACTGACGCGCAGCGGTAAAAGAGAACGACCCCTCAATAGACACTGCATAGAGGAATATGCGGGAAGTCGAGGCACTAGGCTAACAGCTCTTAAGTCCGAATACCTGCCAGCAGCTGAGCTCAATCACTGGAAGCAAACGCTTCAAGCTCGGTAGGATTTACGCGATTTAGGACAAAAAAATGAACCGATCTATTTTAGCGATGGCTATGGCATCGCTGCTTCCCTCTACCTATTCCCTTGCCCAAGATGTCTCTGTTGATGAGACGGTCGTGGTAACTGCTAACCGCTTTGAGCAAACCCAACGTTCTGTACTAGCGTCAACCAGTGTGATTACTAGAGATGACATTGCAGTCTCTCAGGCGACCACTGCCTTAGACCTATTAAAAGTACTGCCTGGCGTGACAATTAACTCTCAAGGCAATAAAGGTAATGCTACGGGTATTTATATTCGTGGCACTGCAAGTAAGCATGCGCTCGTTATTGTGGATGGAGTGCGTATTAACTCTCCAACGGCTGGCGAGGCCTCTATTGGTCTTATTCCTGCTTTTGCGATTGAAAGAATAGAAGTTATTCGTGGACCTAGAGCGGCAGTATATGGCTCTGATGCTATGGGAGGCGTGATAAGTATCTCGACGATTGGTTCAGAGAACACGCATCAATTACTGCTTGGTTATGGCAACCAAGGTCAAGACCAACAAGCTTGGAAATCAAGTGGCCAGCTGTCTGACAAAACCACAGGATCATTTGTATTTAACCGTGAGAAAAGCGACGGCTATCGCATTTATGATGGTGCCCCTGAAGATGAAACACATGGTTATGAAAGCCAAACTGTATTTGGCAGTTTAGATCATCAGCTAACCGAGAACTGGGGAGTTGCGTTTTCGGGTTACACGAGAGATTCGCAAGTTGACTACGCTAACCAATACACTGTCGACGCACCTACTCTTGAAACTGAGGGGGACTTCTATAGTTTCACTGGTTCACTACAATATCTGCAAAGTGATTTCGCTTCAGTTCTGCAAATTGGCACAACAAAAGATCATAATGCGGATGGAGATAAAGCAGGAACCGTGGCTAAGTCAACGCTTACAGGTTACCGTAAATCAGCGAACTGGCTGAACACTTATACAGGCTTCGAACACATTATCTTAAATGCTGGTGTTGATTACTCTAAAGAAGAAGCAAAGCGTGGCGGATCAAACACCACAGATTATGATAAAACCGCTAAAAATAACAAAGCTGGCTTCATCACTGCGTTAAGCGAGTTTGGGGATTTCACGGCGGAAGCAAGCTTACGTCATGATAAAGACAGTGTGTTTGGCGGTTATACGACGTGGAATGTAGCGCTTGGTTATCTGCTGTTTGAACAGTTCCAGCTCGTTGCTTCTTCAGGAACGGCATTTAATGCTCCGACGTTTAATGACCTCTATTGGCCACAAAGCGGGAACCCGGACTTGAAACCGGAGGAGTCCAATTCTACAGAACTTGGTGTTTATGGTTATCACGAACTGTTTGATTGGAGCTTAGTGGCATACCGCTCTAAATTTGAAAACCTTATTGAGTGGGCTCCTACAGGCCCAGGTATGTTTGACCCATGGATTCCTCAAAACGTAGCGGAAGCTGAAATTGAAGGTCTAGAGATTGGTGTTAGTTTTACGACTGGATTTATCGAGCATACTCTGGGTGCAGAATGGTTGAAGGCTATCGATAAGAAAACGGATAAAGATCTCATCCGCCGACCAGAGCATAAGTTTAGTTGGACTCCAACAGTTAGACTAGAGAACTTCGATGCATCTATGACGGTGCTGCGCACGGGAGAAAGGTATGCTTCCAATGGAGAGTACTTATCCTCATACACGACAGTTGATCTAGGGCTAGGCTACCGAGCGACTGATGAGCTTACTTTTGGCCTAAGAGTGAACAACGTGTTTGATGAAGAGTACGAAACAGCAGTGACGTCTCATTTCTCTGAGGGGATGTTGTACTACTTAGGTGCTGAACGTAATTGGTTTGCGACAGCGAGCTACCAATTCTAAATATTTAAAACCGCCTTAGGGCGGTTTTTTCTTACCGATAGATAAACAGTATGAAAAACAACGTCATCATCAGTTGGTCGAGCGGAAAAGATTCGACCCTAGTACTAGAAAGGCTTCGAGATAACCCAAAGTTTAATGTGGCCGCTCTCTATACTACCTATGTGAAAGATGAAGTGCCTTTCCAAGCAACGCCTCTTCATGTGCTGGATATGCAGGCCCAATTACTGCAATTACCTTTGATTAAAGTTGAACTACCAGAAACCTTTCCTTCCAATGAAGTATACCAAGCACGAATTGTTGAAAGCCTGAAGGGGAGTGAGATAGAAATAGATGCTGTTGCGTTTGGTGACATGTTCTGCAATGGCATTGCTGATTATCGCCGTAGCTATATCGAACCTGCGGGCTGGCAGTGTTTGTTCCCCTTAATGGGGGAGGAAAGTGAAAAACTGGCGCATGAAATTCTTCAGCGAGGAATAAAGACCCTTGTTGTTACCACTGATGGCAACGCTCTGAGTCAGCAGTTTTGCGGTCAGTGGTATAGCCAAGAGTTTCTAACAGCACTTCCTGATAACATCGATCCTTGTGGTGAAAATGGAGAATTCCATACCTTAGTGACGCAGACTCGAAGCTATCAAGGTTGTATCGAGGTAACGCCTACGCATATGGATAGTGATGGACGCTTCTCATATCAACGTTATACGGCCAAGAGATTGCCAAAAACGCCGAACTGAGTATGATTGCCACATCTCTTATCGTGGGTTACTCAAGTGTCTAATCATTCAAATATCCTTATCTTTGACTCTGGTGTAGGCGGACTGTCGGTTTACCAAGAAATTGCTAATAAGCTTCCACATCTTAACTATACCTATATCTTCGATAACGAAGCGTACCCTTATGGTGAGCTAGCCCATGATACTTTGATCGCGAGAGTCGAAAAGCTGATTGGCTGTCTAGTTGAAGAAAAAGACATTGATCTGGTGGTCATCGCTTGTAATACAGCAAGTACGATCGTCCTTCCTACGCTTCGTTCTCAATTAACCATTCCTGTCGTTGGCGTGGTACCTGCAATAAAGCCAGCTTCCAATATGGCAAATAAGGCCGTTGGCTTAATCGCCACCCCTGCTACAGTGACAAGAGAATACACTCACGATCTTATCCGTAGTTTCTCTCAAAGTAAGCCAGTAGAAATGCTTGGCTCGACACGGCTAGTTGATATGGCAGAAGAGAAACTACGTGGCAAAGCTATCTGTTTGGATGAGCTCACTAATATATTAGAGCCGCTTCGTCATCATATTGATGTGGCAGTATTAGGGTGTACTCACTTCCCTCTTATTAAAGAGGAGATTCAGAGTGTGCTTGGAGAGTCAGTGTTGCTGGTGGACTCAGGTGAAGCTATTGCCAGAAGAGTAGAAGCGCTTCTTGGTGTGAATAAACAAGAGAAGTTTGGAGAAAGGAGTATTTTTTCAACCGCTCCCCCTTGGGAAGAGGGAGCATTGAATAGAAAGCTAAACCGATTACAGTTTAGCTCTGTTCAGCATTATCCGCTGAAGATTTAGGATCGTTAGCAATGCGCACTTTCAGTGTGCGTTGCATGTATTCATTTTCATTTAACGCTTCAATCGCTTTCGGTGCATCGGCTGCAGCCATCACGACGAAACCAAAACCTCGTCTTTTACCTGTTCGTTTATCTTTCATTAACCGGACCGCGAACACCTCACCATGTTTAGAAAATAATTCCTTAACGTTAGACTCGTTTGCTTTATATGGCAGGTTGCCCACGTAGAGCGTGTTAGTGGATGGGTCGTTATGTGGCTCGTCGATTGGAGTGGTGTTCGAAAATTTGATAACAAAAGCGCAAGCAAAAACACCAATCACAAAACTAATAGCAGGTGATAACGCGACCTGCGAAAAGAGGATTGCACCTATGATTGCGACGGCGACAATCATTAAGGTCGATTTGTTTGAATTCATATTGGAATACAACTATTGGTTTACTAAAAAAACGGTATCTACTGTTAACAAAATAGACACAGAGATATTACGTATATGGTTGTAGTTTTTCCAACGCATTGATGTGACATGACTCAAATGTTGAAATTTTATTCTATTTCAACCGTTTTGATTTCTTTTTGAGCAAACAAAAATTAATTTCAAAAAAACACTTGTCATCCGTTCAGACCTCCCTATAATGCCGCCTCACCGACACGGAGTGAGACGAAAGTCACAAACCGCTCGGTAAGAGAGAAAAGAAAGTTTGAAATAACGCTTGACTCTCAAATCGGGAAGCGTAAGATACGCACCCCTAGCAACGCGGTGTTAAGCCAGGTGGTTGTTAGAAAAAGCTCTTTAAAAATATAAACCTATCAATCTGTGTGGGCACTCGTTGATGATAATCCAATTAGATAC
>NZ_CFHWOM010000049.1:0-24424 GCF_984391705.1 Vibrio sp.
CGTGACGTAGGCGGCGGCTCGCACCTTTACCTAGTTCAGTACGTACTACTGCTTCAAATTTCATAGTATTTACTCTCAAATATGAAAAAAATTAACGTCATATCCTACGATGCGACCTCGCTTGGATATGGTAGACGCTTAGAAGTAATTGGTAGTAACTCCATAAGCGAGCGCGGATACTAACACTGTATCGATTATCTCGCAATAGAGAATCAGTTTAAGTGGTTATCTTTTGAGTAAATTGATTCAAATAGTTAGCGAATGATTTATCGGTACAAGGCATCTATACATCAGGAGCGAATTCTACTGCGAAATGAATTAAAACTATTTACCCGCTCAATGAATGGAATCTGAATAAACCTCTCACTCGTCGTTAAGCTGAACCTAGTTACATTCTACCTCAACAAGAAAACCAATCAGAATGAGGTGACGCTATGGACGCGCTAAGTATCGTAATTATTACACTAAATGAAGAGAAGCGTATTGGACGCCTACTAGAGAATCTTGCCAGTCAAATGTATCAAGACTTTGAAGTCATAGTTGTGGACTCTAACAGTGATGACGCAACCTGTGATGTAGCGATGGCTTATGAGAGCGCCTTGCCGAGCTTAACGGTACATAAAATGGCTGGTAGAGGAACGAGTTTAGGTCGCAATACAGGCGCTTCATTGGCTAAACATCAGCGAATTCTGTTTCTAGATGCCGATGTTCAGTTGAGTGAGGCATTCTTGCATAACGCCTTAAGCGAGCTGAAAGAAAAAAAATTGGAAGTGGCAGGGGTATTTATGGGAGCAAAAGATCTGCCAATGATTCATAAGCTTGGTTATGGGTTGTTTAACGTTGGTCTATATGTGACTCAGTATTTCTTCCCGACGGCGGTTGGAGCATGTATTTTCTCGACAAAACGTGTTCATAGCGAAATTGGTGGGTTTGATGAAAGCATCGTGTTGTGCGAAGACTGCGATTACGTAAAGCGAGCAAGCCAGACATGGCGCTTCCGCTTTTTAAATCTGACATTTGGTTTTGATCCTCGCCGTCTTGATCAAGATGGTGTTTTCAAGATGGGTTATACCTACTTGTCAGCGAATGTTAGGCGTTTTCTGTTTGGTGAAATGCGTAATAATGAAATGAACTACCAGTTCGGCCACTATAAAGAACAGTAGAAGATAGTGGCGTAACGATGGAAGGATCAATCGGTTTGTTTTTTGGGGCTTTGCTCGATGCAGTCATCGGCCCCAATCTCTTTGTCCCGGGTGAGCCATTTATGCTCGCCGCAGGGTATCAGTTACATCAGGGTGTTATTGCGGGGGTGTTGGCGGTATTGCTAGGCGGGTTTCTTGGAGACCAAGTCAGTTACTATATTGGTCGACAGTTAGGGAAACCAGCGCAGAAAAAGCTTATCAAATGGCAAGGAAAAACGCGTCGCCCCATTGCTCGATGCCGTATGTTGATGGCTCGAAAAGGCAACTGGGTATTAGCGTTAGCTCGCTTACTTGGCCCTGTCGCATGGGTAGTGCCTTTTATGGCAGGAACACAACAAATTCGCTGGCAGCGCTTCACGTTCTACTCTTCAATTGGCTTGCTTCTTGGGGTTGGTCAGTTTGTTTTCTGGGGTTATATGTTGAGCTACGGCCTCGAGCAGTTTTCACTCCTCAATGATGTAAAGGTGTTTGTGGTTGAGCATCGGTTGAGCTTTTACGCAGTAGGGGGAGCATTTGCGACGTTTCTGGCAGCAAAACAGTTTAAATGGCGCTCTCCGATAAAGAAGTCGCTCGCTGTGTTGCTTGTGGCAGCTGTGACAGCAAACTACGCGCATTTCTTTTTATACTCTGATGATTTTCTACAATCTGAAAACAGCGTAGAAGCCAACGTGGAGTTATGGGTCGAGCCAACACAGCTATCACTCAAAGCGTATCCGGGCAAGTCTTCAGTGTTTGACGCGCAAGCCGTGAATATCATCTACTTTGGTGAAAATCCGCGAAAGCTGATGAATGATATGGGGTGGGTAGAGAACAAAACGTTTTCAAGGCACGATCTAGAGCTGGTTGATTATCTTAATTTGATCAAGCAAAACACGCCGCCGGTATCAGATCTTTTTTGGAACGATAGGCCGCAAGAGATGGCGTTTCAATTGCCTGGAAGTCTATTAAAAAGAAGTCACATTCGCTGGTGGAAAGCAGGAAGAGATCCTAACACTCAACAAACATTTTGGGTTGCGGCTCTTAGTTATGACAATGGACTGCAACTTACGCCTTACTCAGGTATTGTTACAGTGCTGCATAGCATTGACCCTGATGTAGATGAAGAAAGAGATCGGTTTGCTAACCAGCTTCTGTCTGCAGGAGGGGAGCAATTCGCCAAGTTAGATAGATTAACGGATCCAATTGTACTCGATGAGGAACATGATTACTTCTCGGATGGACAGGTACTTATCGTGAACGAGCAAGAACTACAATTAGCAAACAATAACTTGTGACATTGTCACTTAGTTAAAAAACGCGATACTTATGAGTATCGCGTTTTAGTTAGCTAGATAGTTTTAAAACAACTACCGCTTTAACTCCGCCCATTGGACTTCTTTCAAGTGACAACTTACCACGGTAGCTATGGGCCATTTCACTTACAATGTTTAGCCCTAGTCCAGTACCTGGTGTTGTCTCATCTAACCTGACTCCACGTTGAAGTACCTGATCGAGCTTTTCATCTGGTATTCCTGGTCCATCGTCTTCAACAATTATGGCAATGTTGTTTTCATCGCGGGTATCAGAATGTACGCGAATCACGGCGCTTGACCATTTATAGGCGTTTTCCAGTAGATTACCGACCATTTCATCGAAATCGGTATTCTCAACGGCGACCTCTATTTCTGAATCGATTTCGTTGATTAGGGTAATGTCGCGATAAGCGTAAACTTTATCAAATGCCATCGAAATCAAGTCGATGCGCTCCGCTGGCTGGGTTTTTACCGATAGAATGTTTTTCGAGCCTGCCATCCTTGCTCTGCCAAGGTGATAATCAATCTGGTGCTGGATTTGATTTATGGGCTCTTGAAGTTTGGCTCGGGTATCATCATCGGATGTGTTGATTTCATTTCTTAACACTGACAATGGGGTTTTTAATGCGTGGGATAGGTTTCCGGCATGGTGGCGAGCACGCTCGAGTAACTCTTGATAATGGAAGAGCAATGCGTTCAAGTCGAGGACGATTGGAGCGACTTCTCTTGGGTATTCTCCGTCTAAACATTCTTTGTCCCCCGAGCGGACTTGAGACAACTCTTTGTGCATTTTGGTTAACGGATTCAAGGACCATTGAATTTGAATGATGATGATAAATAGCACGCCAAAGTAGAGCAGGGCGAGGATAATCCAAAGTTGCCCCATAAGTTTTGCGACAGTGTCTTCTAATGGTTGCTCATCAATGCCGATCAGTACGTCAATGGGGCCGTCATATTCAGGAAAGTAGAGTGAGGTTTTAATGGTGAGAAGAATCTCATCTCTTGCGCCCAATGCGTGTTTTTCACCTTTGTCGAATGTGATTTTTTTATCCCAAAGCGAGCGAGAGCGTAGCTCGTCAGCACCATTTTCTATTGACCAATAGAGTCCGCTGTATGGTTGGTTAAATCGTGGGTCTGAAAGAGGTGTGGTGAGCGTGAGTTTACCTTCACTGTCAACTTCGACTGAGGCAGACAGTTCATCAAGATAGAGAGACAGCTGATCATTGGTGGAGTCAAGCATGTAGTTAAATACTTGCTTAGGGACCGTGACGCCCGCCGCAATGACCATGGCCGTCAGCCAAACAATAGCCGCCAGTACAAGGCGGCTTCGTAAACTCAGGCGTTTTAGTGGATAACGTTTTCTATTCGGCATTCAACTGGTATCCCAAGCCTCTAACGGTCTTAATGACTTTAGGCGCGATTTTTTTACGGATTCGTCCGATGAACACTTCGATGGTGTTGGAGTCTCTGTCGAAGTCTTGTTTATAAATGTGTTCGACCAGTTCAGTACGAGAAATCACCTTATCTGGGTTATGCATAAAGTAAGCGACGACTTTAAACTCTAGAGCCGTTAGGCTGATCGCTTGTCCTTGCCACATTACCTTTGATGTGCGGGTATCTAAACTTAGGTTACCATTTTGGATGACTGGGGACGCATTACCTGAGGCACGGCGCAGCTGAGCGCGGATACGAGCAATCAGCTCGACCATTTCGAACGGTTTGGTTTGGTAGTCATCAGCGCCTGCATTCAACCCTTCAACTCGCTGAGTGAGTGTGTCGCGTGCGCTCAAAATGATTATTGGGGTATTGATGTTTTCATCGCGAATGCTTTTCAAAACGGTTAGGCCATCGAGTTTAGGCAAACCGAGGTCAAGTACAATTGCTTCCCAATCTTCAGACGTCGCTCGATAAAGAGCATCAATACCATCGGTGGACAATTCAGGTGTCCAACCATTGTGTTCCAGTGCTTCAACGATTTGTTCACCTAGACGAGGTTCATCTTCAACGACAAGTATCTTCATATTATTGGTCTTCTTGATTTTTGAGAGCTTTGTGGAAGTGTCGGCCTTTTATCATCAACATTTCCAGCGTTTCAGCGTTATATTCGACTTTAATGATGTTGTTTTGGTGGTTGAGTTTTAACTCGTAAACCCAAACATCGTCATCTTCCTCTAGCTCGACTTCAATGATGCGTCCGCGCAAATCACGTTCTACCGCAGCGTACATCTCTGAAAAAGGACGAATGTAGCCTTTCTTAACGGCTTCATACACTTCGTCTTGGTCTTCTTCAAACTCGATTCTTGCCCCTGGCTTGTGAACATCTTGCACTAGAGCATGCCCGTCATGCTCAGAAGAAGCGAAGGCAATACTTGGCAGCCCAAGTAGGCAGAGAAGCAGAGGAAAGTATAGACGTCTCATCATAGGATACTCTCAGGTTGGTTAACCTGGTTAGTTTAAATTAACAAACATGAATGGTGAATGAATAGTTTTCTGGCTTTCGGTTGGGAATTTATAGAATGCTTACAAACCCTTACTTACTGATAGTAGTGATAAGGATATTATTTCAACGTTTGTATACTAGATGTTAATTTTATCAAGATAGGTTCCGATATATGGTTAGCCGATTATTTGTCCTGTTGTCACTGTTCTCTAGCTTAGCGTTCGGATTTGATGATCAGGCGATGGTCAGACTATCAGTAATGAATTATCAGCTATTTTCATCCAACAGTTCTATTGATGAGATTCTTCGAGCTGAGAATAACTTTGGGTATAGCGGCGTCATGTGCCGGCCGGGCAAAGCAGAGTCATGTTGGCTTGAACTAGTTCCAAAAGAACAAGATCTTAACGAATATAGTGTTATCTTAAAAAGCCTCTCTTCTCGCGAAGGTACGATTTACTTTTCCAACCGGCAAGAGCTTATTGAGCAATACAATTTTGAACAATATCGCTCTCTTAATTTAAATCTTAGCCTGCCTTACGATAAAGTTCTGATACGTTTTCCAACTGGTAAACAAGTTAATGTGAGCGCTATTTTTGTCCCCAATCCGGTACTCACAAATAAGATGGTGGTCAATCATGGCGTGGTGCTAGCCATTACTTTGTTTATCTTTGTAGTGAGTGTGTTTTATGTGCTTAACGTTTGGCGCGTGAAAAGATTTCAGGCGGGGTACATATTTCTCTATTCCGTTTCATTCTTATTGTTTTACATCTATAACTTTGGATTTATTTGGGATGGCGTTGATGAGGTAGGCGTTTACATCCATCGATTTTTTGTGAGTAAATACTGGTACTCAGCTTACACCGTTGCGTTAACAGGGCTCTATTTAATGGTGGTTTGCGCCAATGGCGCTAAAGCTAATTATGGACACTTTGCCATTTGCATCGGTATCTATGTTCTCCAAATTGCCATTCTTTATTTGTCTTTATTCCCTTTTTACCTTGTCCTCAATAATACATTTCTCGCTGCGCTTTCTTTGTGTACTTTATTGAACGAAAAGAACATAAAGCACAAACGATACATCTTGTTTTGCTATGTGGTCTGTTTTCTATCTTCCTACATGGTCGTGGAAACCTCTTTATCTCAATCTTTATTAACTCTTTACTTTTACGAAGTTCAGCTATTTTTCTTTGTTTCGCATATGTTGCTGATCTTGATTTGCATCTATGAACTGTCTGAACTCCGAGTGGTCAATTTTGGTGATTACAAAAAGCTAAAGTCCTCTTCTACACAAGACTTCATGACAGGGTTATCTAATCGAAAAGCGATTCACTACAAATCGAAACTGGCAGACTCAAAGTGTTTCTATTACATCGATGCAGACAAGTTAAAGTTCACTAACGATACTCAAGGCCACCATGTTGGGGATCGAATGCTGATTAACTTAGCAAGACGACTAAGAATCATCGCTGATGAGTGTGATGGAGAAGTATTTCGTGTGGGTGGTGATGAGTTTGTATTGGTCTCGACCCAGTCTGCATCGGATGCCTTGATTGAAACCCAGCAGGAAGTCGCATTAGGGGGAGGGGTGGAACAATGTTTCCAGTTTAGCTTCGGCCGTTATCGAAGCGTGCGCGGTGAGTTAATGGAAGACAGCATCTATAAGGCAGAATATTGCTGCCGTAAAGCTAAGCAATTGAAGCGGCGCTTCCAAGATTGGTGCGATCAGGACCAATTGATGCTCTATTCTCTACCTAGTTTACGCAAAGAAGCTGTCACACTCATTGAGTCAGATAAGCTTGTCTGTTTTGCTCAAAAGATCGTGTCGCTCTCTAGTCATGATCAGCGCTACGAATTACTGTGCCGTTTACAGCGAGATAACGAGGAAGAAGAGTATCACTCGGCTGGGAAAGTGTTGGATGTTGTGGCGTCGCATGGTCTTGAGAAAGAGCTTGATATTAAGATGTTGATGTTTGCTCGCCAGTTTTTACATCAGCATCAAACGGTATTTCTAAATCTGAACTTTTCAGTAAAAACGATTTTTGAGCCACAAGTGATAGATCTGTTGTTACAGTTTCCTACCTCCAGTCTCAACCGTTTAACAATAGAAGTGACCGAGCAGGTGTTTTATCGAGCGGATGCCAAATTTAAAAGTGTAATAGGGCAGATGAAACGCTTAGGTGTTTCGATTGCTTTGGATGACTTCGGCTCAGGGTACTCATCTTACTCGATTCTATCTGAAGTGGCGTTTGATATGATCAAAGTGGATGGTTCGTTGATCAAAGACATCCACGAGTCTCCTTTCAAAAAGCATATGGTGAAATCTCTGGTCGAGTTAGCTGCGATGAATGATACGATTTTGGTTGCCGAACGATTAGAACAGCAAGCCGAGTTGAATGAGCTCAAACAACTCGGTGTCGATCATTTCCAAGGCTATTTATTCCATAAACCGGGCTTAGCCACCACCGAGTTTGAAGTTTTAGGTGCCTATGCTAGCGATAGAGAAAATAGTGGTGAGCTGGCTTTTCACTAGCGAGCAAGTTCATCAGAAAATATCTTGTCACGCATTTTCCAAAAACGTCCAACTTTGCGTGCAATAACAAATTGAGGAAGACGGAATCTGTGTTGATTGTTGACCACCTTAGTTGGCGAAGCATCATCAAATGGACGATGTTTATCCGCTAAGTGGGGGCGAACAAACTGATCTTTAAATCGTTGCTTTTGATTTTTCGTGGTTAGAGGCCAAAACTCATGGACCTGCGCTTGATTGTCGCCAATATAGGTGACTTTTAGACTACTTTTGCCTTTTTCGTCTTTATGAACATTAAGATCCATATCTCGGCACTCAAACACTAATGCATCTTTGAGATTAAGAGCTTCTTTGAGTTTTTTATCCGGGTCAACCAAGGTTGCATCGCACTCATGGCAAATTCGTGCAGCGATGTCGTTGTCGGCGCCACATTCGCCGCAATATTTGGCGCGGAAACGATAGTTACAGTGCTCGCGCTCGCCAGTTTCTTCATCTTCAAAAAAGCCTTGGCACTTGCGACCAAAGTGTTCGATAAGAAAGCCGTTACTGTCTAGCTTTCCCCAGAAGTTATTATTGAACCCACATGCAGGGCAAGGGATGGTGATGATCTCACTGTCTGAATCAGGTTTTGCGTCGCCGACTTCTGGTTGATAGAGGTCGTAGCTATTGCCGGCATAATCCAGCACCAAACACTCGTCTTTTCCTGGCGACAATCTAAGCCCCCGACCAACAATTTGTTGGTATAAACTGATTGATTCTGTTGGTCTGAGTATTGCGATTAAATCAACGTGCGGTGCATCAAAACCAGTCGTAAGTACGGATACATTGACTAAGAATTTGGTTTTTCTATCTTTGAAGTTTTGAATGATGGCATCGCGTTCCGGTGTTGGGGTATCGCCAATAACCAGTGCAGTCTCGTTTTGTGGTAGTAAACCAAATATCTCTTGCGCATGTCGAACGGTGGCGGCAAAGATCATCACGCCTTGTTTATCTTTAGCAAGGTGGATGATTTGCTCAACAATTTGTGGCGTCGCGCGTTTTGCTTTGTCGATCACCATATCCATTTCAGACTCTTTATAGCGACCGGTTGAGGCTGGCGTTAATTGTGAAAAGTCATAGCTCAACACAGGGGCATCCATCATTCTGGCGGGCGTTAGAAAGTTCTCATCCAGCAAATATCGGATTGGTAGCTCGAAAATACAATCACGAAAAAACCTTGGCTCTTCGGTACGCACAAGGCCGCGGGTGTGGTACTGGTAGATCCAACCCATACCCAGTCGATAAGGCGTTGCCGTTAGTCCGAGCACTTTGATACCAGGGTTGAGCTCTTTTAAATGAGAGATGACTTTTTGATAGCTGGTATTTTTATTATCCGGTACTCGATGGCATTCATCGATGACTAACAGGGAGAACTGATTTTTAAACTCATCCAGATTACGGACTACGGATTGTACAGAGGCAAACACGACTTGTTGGTCGGTTTCTTTCCGGCCTAATCCTGCTGAATATATCGCCCCTTTAAGTCCATAACCTTCATACTTAGCGTGGTTTTGCTCGACCAGCTCTTTTACGTGAGCGAGTACTAAAACACGTCCTTTAGCGAGGCGAGCGAGCTCTGCAATCACCAAGCTTTTTCCTGCTCCAGTTGGTAAGACAAGAACAGCAGGGGAAGAGTGCTTACGAAAGTAATGAATAACGGCTTTAACAGAGTCGGCCTGATAGGGGCGAAGTGTATACATAAATTGTGTGAAATAGCTCAACTATTTGTGTTAGTCGCACTATAATACCCCACCTAACAAAGATGAGGTATTCATGCGTTTAGATAAATATTTGTGTGATGCACTGGGTGCGACACGTAAAGAAGCAACAAAGATCATTAAAAGCGGTGATGTTACAGTAAACGACGTAATGCAAAAGAGCGGTTCGTTCAAAGTGACAGAAGAGTGTGTTGTAGAGTGGCAAGGCCGTGAAATTCAAAAACCAGGCCCACGTTACATCATGTTGTTTAAGCCTGATGGATTTGTTTGTTCGCATGAAGATGGCTTCAACCAAACAGCTTTCGCATTGTTGGATGAAGTAAAGATGGAAGAGCTGCACTTCGCGGGTCGCTTGGATGTTGATACTACTGGCTTGGTTCTTATAACCGATGATGGCCAGTGGTCACACCGCATTACGTCACCTAAGCATAAGTGTGAAAAAACGTATCGCGTTTGGCTGGTGGATCCGATTGGCGAAGACTACGCCGATAAACTTGCGCAAGGTGTTGAGCTGCGTAATGAGAAAGAGCCAACGTTACCTGCGAAGATGGAAATCGTTAATCAAGACGAAAATGAGGTATTGCTAACGATAACGGAAGGTAAGTATCACCAAGTGAAACGTATGTTCGCAGCCTTGGGTAACAAGGTTGAGCACTTACATCGCGAGCGTATTGGCGCAATTGAGCTTGATTACTCACTCGAACCTGGCGAATACCGCTATTTGACTGAAGAAGAAGTGGGTTCTGTTTGGAATTAATGCCCCTTTGAGGAAATACTTTAATTCCAAATAGGAACTAGTCATTTCTATCAGTTTAGTTGAATATAGATCAGTTCAAGACTCGCGGATGCGGGTCTTTTGTTTCTGTTTGGTTGCAGCACGGAGGCTGCATATCTAACGCAACCGAGTAGGAGTGTTATGTCCAATCCCACTGTTGAGCAAACCAACGCCCCACAAATCAGTTTTCTTCTTTTCCTTATTCTAGGGGCAATTGGAGCGCTTACACCGCTCGCTATTGATATGTATTTACCCGCGATGCCGACCATCGCAAAAGATCTGGGTGTCGCAGAAGGCGCAGTACAAATCACGTTAACCGCTTATACTGCGGGTTTTGCGCTCGGTCAGTTGATTCACGGTCCGT
Organism: Vibrio sp.; assembly: GCF_984391705.1. Taxonomy (NCBI): domain Bacteria; kingdom Pseudomonadati; phylum Pseudomonadota; class Gammaproteobacteria; order Vibrionales; family Vibrionaceae; genus Vibrio; species Vibrio sp. Next base: position 10,358 of record NZ_CFHWOM010000049.1, read on the forward strand.
TAGCTGACAGCTATGGTCGTCGTCCTGTTTTATTACTGGGTGTTTTGTTTTTCGGCATTGCCGCGGTTGTCAGTGCGACCACCACAGGTATTGAAGCGTTGACTTGGGTTCGTACTGCGCAAGGCTTTGCGGGTGCAGCCGCAGCAGTAATCATTCAAGCCGTTGTCCGAGATATGTTTGACCGCGAAGATTTTGCTCGTGCTATGTCTTTCGTTACGCTGGTTATGACGGTTGCTCCATTAGTAGCGCCTATGATTGGTGGTCATGTGGCGGTGTGGTTTGGCTGGCGTGCCATTTTTTGGATTCTAGCTGCGTTCGCTGCCATCGTTATTCTTCTGGTCTTGTGGAAAATTCCAGAAACGCTCAGTGAAGATAAAAAGCAGCCGCTGCGCTTTCGTACTACGATGCGTAACTACTTCAGGCTTTGTTCAAACCCTACCGCGATGGGGCTTATATTTTCTGGTGCGTTCTCGTTCTCGGGCATGTTTGCATTTTTGACTGCTGGTTCGTTCGTCTATATTGATATTTATGGTGTTCGCCCCGACCAATTTGGTTATCTGTTTGGCCTGAATATCGTGGCAATGATCATTATGACCAGCATTAACGGCCGATTGGTGAAGAAGGTCGGGTCGCATAACATGCTGCGTTTTGGTCTAACTGTACAGCTTATCGCCGGTCTGGGGCTTTTTGTGGGCTGGCTTCTTGACCTAGGCTTATGGGGCACAGTACCTTTCGTGGTTATGTTTATTGGTACTTTGTCTACGATTGGCAGTAACTCAATGGGATTACTATTGAGCGGTTATCCTACTATGGCGGGTACGGCATCTTCATTGGCAGGTACATTAAGATTTGGTACTGGTTCTATTGTTGGTGCGATTGTCGCATTTATGCCAGGTGGCGTGACGTGGCCAATGGTAACGACAATGACGGCATGCTCGATTTTGTCTGCCGCATTATATTGGATATTTGGAAGAAAGGCGTAATGTCTGAATACACGATTGAGATTCAAAAATTAGTTAATACAGCCCTAGATGAACTGGCGACTGAGCATAAATCTGGTAAAGCAGTGAATGCGCCAGCAGCAAACAACTTGTATCTGCTTCGCTGGATAACCCGCGCCATAAAAGGTCAGCGATTTCCTCGTATCGTCAGTGGCGATTTGATTCGCTGGCAGAAAATGGGGCGCTCAAAAGGTAATGACGCAGGTCTAATGATGACGTTCCAACGGATTTCAAAGTACTACGCGCAATTCTTCCCACAAGGTCAAGAAGAACGAGTAATTAAAGATCATGAAATCAATGCTTTTATCGATATGATGGAAGAGCAGGGCTGGGAAGTGACGACATCGGAAGAGCTTGTGGATTGCGGTAAGGTGCAAATCTATACTGAAGGCCCAAACTCTCTTGCTATGTGTACAGAGCAATGCGAAAACTGCTTTGATGGCGAAGATATGATCAAGCCGATGAGTTGGTTTGTTCGCGGTCATCATGCTGACTTTATCGAGAAAGCATCGGCAGCGGGTTTTATGGTGCACAAGGTGACGGATTACAAATCAAATGTTAAGTATCACGGCGAGTATTTGGTCTACCCAGATAACCGTGGTGAGCATTTGGCTGAGATTCCATTGAGTCTTACAGCGTAAGTGTAAGATCTGATATAACTAAAAAGAGCGCCTATTGGTGCTCTTTCGCTTTTCTTACAATTGCCTTAACCATGCCTTTAAATATGAACATGTGGGCTGGCATCATGGCAAACCAGTAAAGAAGGCCTGGTAAGCCTTGCGGATGCCACCAAGCTGTGACATTTAAACGGCGAGTTTCACCATTGTCGTCTATCGTAAATTCTAGTCGTCCTAACCCTGGACCTTTCATGCCAAATAGAAGAGATAAGAACTGATTTGGTTCGCAGCGAATCACTTTCCAGGAGTCTATGAAGTCACCGACGACAAGTTCTGGGCCAGGAGGCGAGCGGCGAATAGGCTTTCCTCCACCGAAGAAAATATCTAGCCACTCTCGAGTTCTCCAAAGTAGGTTCGCGAAGAAATAGCCTTCTTTTCTACTGCCGATTTGACGAACAATTTCCCATAACTGTTCACTTGAAAGTTGTGTCTCTATGCTGGCACCCGTCTGCTTGGGGTAGTAGCCATAACCCGCTTGCCAACGTTTCAGTGCTGCTGGGTCATAACCCCATACTTCGCTTCGCACAAAGGTTCCTTCAGCAGCGATGCTATCTTTGACCATCTCATTGAATGAAATTAAAGGCTGAGGGAAACGGAGGCGAATATCATCAGAGTTAGCGATAAAGTCATGCTCTAGGCCAGAAAGTAGCGCTGAACCAATACTTGACGGCACAGAGGTCACGACCCCCAGCCATTTAGAGGCCATTGATGGTGTTAGTAACGATGTTGACCACATCTTAATGGGTTTGTTAATGACGTCACTAATGACATGAAACTGCTCTCGATAGCTGAGTATATCGGGACCACCAACTTCGTACAGTGAGTTATTTACAGGCTCTTCTTCTGCCAGACAAAGTAAGTAATGATTGAGGTTACTTAACGCTATTGGGTTGGCTTTAGAGTCCACCCACTTTGGGGTGATCAATACGGGCATGTTATAGACGAAATCGCGCATGATCTCGAAGGCGGCGGAACCTGCACCAATGATCACACCAGCTCTAAGTTCAGTAATGGGAATTCCGGCTTTTCGTATGATTTCGCCGGTCATTCGTCTTGCTTTGAGATGTTCAGAATTACCCGTTTGAGGTTGAATAGCACTTAGATAGACAACGTGCTTTACCTGGCTGTTTGTCAGCGCTGATGTAAAGTTCTCAGCCAATGACAACTCGTATTCCAGAAAGTCGTGTCCGTGCGCCATACCATGTACTAAGAAATAGATAAGATCGAAGTGAGGAATAAGTTCTTTAGTTGCTTGGGCATCGGCCAGGTCCAAATAGCGAATGCTGAGGTTAGGATGAGGGGTAACTCGAGCGGATAGATAGTCTATCTGCCTGGCTGCTGCCGTCACCTGGTAGCCTTTTTCGCATAGTTGATTAAGCAGTTGTGATCCCACGTATCCAGACGCGCCAAGAACAAGCACCTTTTTCATCGCTATCCTCTATGAAATTGATGGTTTCAATATTCAACTGATCATATAATGATCAGCTAAATTTTCCTATATATCAGACTGTTGTTGTGAGTCGGTGACGCCTTATGCTATCTCAAATTTTATACCACACTAAAGGTGACTTTATACGACGCTTAATTGCGATTGCGTTACCGATCACTTTACAAAGCATCATGTTCTCTAGCCGCAGCTTGGTTGACGTGCTTATGCTGGGACAACTTGGTGAAGCGGAAATAGCCGCAGTAGGTGTTGCTGCGCGTGCTACTTTTGTGACCACGATTATGTTAGTTGGGGTTACCACGGGTGGCGCATTACTGACAGCTCAGTATTGGGGGGCAGGAGACAAACAAGGGGTTCGAGAAAGTACCGCGTTAACATGGCTTGTTTCTACTATATTCGCTGCATTTACGGCCGGCTTATTTGTGTTATTTCCTACCCAGATAATGGGCTTGGCGACCAATAACCAAGAAGTGATAGCGCTTGGCGCAGAGTATTTAGTGATTACCTCAGTAAGTATGTTCGCCGTATCATGTGTAGCAAGTATGGCGGTGGGTCTGCGCGCTATGCATAAACCTGGTTTGAGCACGTTTTTTAGTGGCATTGGAATTTTGTCGAATATCTTTCTTAACTGGGTACTTATATTTGGTAAGTTTGGTGTGCCAGCCATGGGAATCAAAGGCGCAGCCATTGCCACTATTATGAGTGGTGCGATCGAAGTGTTGACACTCTTTAGCTACCTTCATATTAAAAAGCACCTTCTGGCATTCGGGTTTACCGAAATTCGTGCAGTCATTGATTGGCCTAGAATTGTAAAATTCCTAAAGCTTTCTTTACCGACAACATTTAACTTTCTGGCGTGGGCAGGCGGTTTGTTCGCTTACCATGCGATTCTTGGTCAATCCGGGGTTCAAGGATTAGCGGCACTTTCAGTGATGAGCCCAGTCGAATCTATCTCGCTCGCGTTATTGATTGGCATGTCTAACGCAGCTGCGGTGCTCGTTGGTAACCAAATTGGAGCCAAAAACTATGAAGAGGTTTATTACCAGGCCGTTGGCGTAACTCTTCTTAGTGTGGTTGTTGGTATCATCGTAGCCTTTGTGCTCTATCTGGTCCAAGGGTTGGTGTTGGATTCGTTCACTGCGTTAACTCCAGAAACCCGGGCGCTATCTGAAAAGTTCATGCTGGTACTGAGTTTTGGAATCGTGCTGCGCTCTGTACCAATGATGACGATAGTGGGGGTTTTACGTGCTGGTGGCGACGTGAAATTTTGCTTGTATCAAGATCTCGTTGCTCAATGGTTGATTGGGATTCCACTAGCAGCTTTTGCTGCAATTGGTCTTGGTTGGCCGCCTGAGTGGATTTATCTATTGTTTTTGACCGAAGAGCTACTTAAATGGTTTGGTTCTGTTTATAGAATGACCACACGCAAGTGGATTCGTAATTTGATCGAAAATTAGACATAGAGCGATAAGTTAGTGTGTTTCGATGCATATCTTGTGATCTAGTATCCAAAATGCTTCCTAGTTCGGGCGAATTAGTGTAGATTCACAGTCCGAATTTTTTTGTTTTCGAGAGTTTTGATGCTGCAACTAACAGACCTAAGTAAAGGCTATGTAGATGGTGGTGAATTTCACCCAGTTTTACAAGGTGCTGAGTTGTCATTAAAGCAAGGTGAGCAAGTTGCCTTAATGGGTGAAAGTGGTTCCGGTAAAAGTACCTTGTTGAACTTAATTGCTGGATTGGACACGGTCGACTCGGGTGAAATTTGGTTTCCAAACTTTACAATGCATCAGGTTTCGGAAAGCAAACGCACTGCTTATCGCCGTAATAACATTGGCCTCATCTTTCAGCAGTTCAACCTACTTCCAACGTTAAACATTGCCGATAACATCCGGTTCTGCCGCCAACTGAAAGGTTTACCTGATGACCAAGGCCTTTGGCGTCAAATACTCTCAGCACTTGATCTAATGCCATTGCTTGGTCGTTACCCAGAAGAAGTCTCTGGTGGTCAGCAGCAACGTGCGGCAATTGCTCGTGCTTTATATATGGAACCTAAAATCCTACTGGCAGATGAGCCAACGGGTAGTCTTGACGAGCGTAATGCTGAGGCGGTGATGCGCTTGCTTACGTCGTTAACTAAACAGTTAGAGTGCACCTTGTTGTTGGTGACACACAGTGAACGTGTTGCGGGCCATATGGAAGGCCGAATCCGTCTTCAAGGAGGGCAACTGCATGTTATGGCCCGTAGTTAAAGCACTACTTGGCCATTACAGACGTTATCCTTTTCAAATCATTCTTGTCTGGCTTGGTCTCACTTTAGGCGTGTCGTTATTGGTTGGCGTTAGCTCAATTAATAGCCATGCAAGACAAAGCTACGAACATGGCGAGAAACTATTTTCTAATCCTCTCCCTTATCGTATTCGTCCTAAACATACGACGAATAAAATCCCACAGGGCTTTTATGTCCAGTTGCGCCGTGATGGTTTCCATCAATGTTCTCCGTTTGAAAGTTTAAGAGTTCATACCGAGCAGGGCGCGGATCTTATGTTGGTCGGTATCGATCCAGTAGCAATGATGAAGCTTCAGCCTGGGGCAATGTTAAAAGACATAACTTCATTGCAGTTGATGCGGCCACCGTTTCCTATTTTAGTTAGCCAAGATCTTGCCGAACACATGAAGTGGGCCAATGGTGGTTTCATTCGCCTAGAAGATGGCAGCAAGTTAGGGCCAATCGTTATTGACTCGCAGGGAATGCTCAACGGTACGCGAATTATTGCGGATATGTCTCTGCTAAGAATGCTTGAGCGTAGCTCCGGTATCTCTGTTATTGCTTGTAGTGACATGCCACCAGAGAAACTGGCTAAGTTGAAAGCTTATTTACCAAATGGAATGGAGCTAAGCAGGAGCTCTCGAGCTGAATTGGAATCATTAACCGAAGCTTTCCATATGAATTTAAGTGCGATGGGGATGCTCGCGTTTTTGGTCGGCTTATTCATTTTCTATCAAGCGATGTCTCTTTCGCTGATACAGCGTCAACCATTGGTGGGGATTCTACGTCAAACGGGTGTCTCAGGATGGCAGTTAACTCAAGCGTTGGTTTTAGAGCTGATTTTCTTAGTCATGATTAGCTGGGTATGCGGCAATGTATTAGGTTTATTGTTGGCTAACCAACTTATTCCTGCAGTTTCAGCCAGTTTAGGTGATCTCTATGATGCCAATGTTGGGCTAGCGCTAGAGTGGACCTGGACGGCCAGTCTATATAGCTTATACCTTTCTTTAATTGGTGCTTTCGCTGCATGTGCTTGGCCACTATTTAGATTGCTCCGTTCGCAGCCAATTCGTTTGACGACACGCCTATCTTTAGTTCGTTTTGCAGGCACTGAATTTACCATCCAGGCTTTAGTTGCATGTGCACTTTGTGTCGCTGCTATTGCAATCTATCAAGCGCCTCAAACACAAGAGTCCGGCTTCGCCATCATAGCTTTAATGCTGCTGAGTGTAGCGTTATTCACTCCGTATCTTATTTGGAAGGTATTTGATGGTTTCTCCTATTCTTTGCGTTGGGTAAAAGCGCGTTGGTTTTTCGCGGATGCTGCTGCCAGCATGAGTTATCGGGGTGTAGCGACGATGGCATTTATGCTAGCTATGGCCGCCAATATTGGTGTTGAGACTATGGTAGGCAGTTTCCGTGACACTACAGATAAATGGTTAAGCCAACGTTTAGCCGCTGACCTCTATATCTATCCAAATACCAATGCTGCAGCACGCATGAGTACTTGGCTGAGTAAGCAACCAGAAGTAGATAAAGTATGGTGGCGTTGGGAGAAAGAGCTCAATACCCTGAAAGGGCCTCTGCAAGTTGTCAGTACAGGCGCTTCTGAGGGCGAACTTGATGCACTGACAGTTAAGCTAGGTGTTCCGAATTATTGGTACCACTTACACCATTCTAAAGGTGTGATGATCAGCGAGTCTATGGCGTTGAAGCTGGGTATACGTCCAGGAGATTATGTCGATTTAGCCGGAGGGCTTGGCCAAGGCTGGCAAGTGGTGGGTGTCTATTACGATTACGGAAACCCTTATAACCAAGTTCTGTTATCACATCGCAATTGGCTGTATGCCTTTGCTGGCGGTGGTAGCGTCGCACTTGGCGCTGTACTTAATGATGGCGTAAATCCTATGGGGTTGAAACGTCGTATGGAGTCGGTATTTAGAATTGATTCAGAACGTATCTTTGACAATAGCCATATTCATAAGCAAGCTATGCGCGTGTTTGATCGTACGTTCTCTATCGCAGATACGTTAGGAAACATCACTTTGGTGATCGCAGTCTTTGGTATCTTTTTCGCCACGATTGCCGGTGAGGTTTCGCGACAGAAACACATATCTTTACTTCGATGTTTGGGCATGTCGGGTAGAGAGCTGGTAATCATGGGGAGCTTACAGCTATTTGTATTTGGTGCTATATCGATCTTGATCGCGATGCCACTGGGCCTAGCGCTTGCAAGGCTGGTTGTTGATATCATCATTAAACAGTCGTTTGGTTGGACCTTGGAACTGCAATTTATCCCAAGCGAATATATGCAAACGAGCGCAATGGCCATGTTGTCATTAGTTGTCGCTGGGGCTATTCCTGTATTAAGAATGATTCGCGGCACTGCGATGAAATCGTTGAGAGAGTCATTATAAATGAGCAGTAAACTTAGTATCTTAGTGCGGCGACTCGTGGTTATTTCGATCGTTGCGACGTTCATATATGTTGCTGTCACATCTTTTTTTGATGACTCGTCTCAATCGCAATCTAGTCAAGCCGTCAGCTCAGTCCTTATCTCCGAATCTAACCAGATTTTTGAACCTGTATTGCCGGACACGCCTGTTATCCTGCCTCAAGATTTCGCTTTTCATAACTCTTTTCAACATGAATGGTGGCATTACTTTGCAAATGTCACCGACCAATATGGTGAAAAATATGGCGTTCAGTGGAGCTATTTCCGGATAGCCAGCAGTGATAGTGATTGGTCTGGTTGGTTAAGCCCTCAAATATTTGTTTCTCATATTGTTGTTACGCACGGTACACAAGTATGGAAAGAGCAGCGAGTCGCTCGAGGAGGAATTGGTCAAGCGGGCATGTCGAATCGGCCGTTTAGAACCTGGATCGATAACTGGAACTGGCGCTCTCTCGGCGATACGCCGTTTCCTGGGCAGTTGACTGTATCGACTGATGAATTTGATGTTGAGTTAACCAGTATTACAAGAGGGCCGTACGTCCTTCCAGGAGATAAAGGTTATAGACAGAAGCATGATTTATTGCCGGTTTCTTCCTATAATTTGTCAGCCCCCTTTCTTCGAGTGAAAGGGCTACTAAACCTTGGTAACGGACGCTTGCTTAATGTTCAAGGCGATGCGTGGATGAGCAAGGAGTGGGGCAGTGGTCTTATGGCGGAAGGGCAGCAAGGTTGGGATTGGTTTGTTGTTCATCTTGATGATGAAACCACTTTGTCATTGAGTCGTTATAGGCATACTAACCAAATGCCTCATATTTTTGGAACCCTGGCGACCACTGATGGTAAAGTCATTGATTTGTCATCAAATGATGTCAAGATGAAGCCTCTACTATCTAAAACTGTAGCGAGTGGTAAAGTACTCCCATTGCAATGGTCGATTGAGATTCCGAACCAGAATATTAGCTTAACGACAAGTGTAATGAACTCAGATTCGTGGCTACCATTTGTCATTCCGTATTGGGAAGGACCAATATCAACAACCGGTTCTCATCGAGCACAAGGCTTTATGCAATTGACAGGGTACTAACTAAGTTGATGAAAGCACCATGTTCTAGGTAGAGCAGCTTCTTATAGTATGAGAAGCTGCTCTTTTGCTTTTCTAGGGTTATTTCTACATATTGCCTATAATTGGATCAGGAAAATAGAAGGGATTAGCCTTGTTTATATCGGAAATACCGAAGTTAAAACTCTAAACAAGCGATTTTTCCTGTAGTTTTGTAATCTATACACTCGTCTGTATTCTTTGTTAATCGCTTATTAACATAATAAATATAAGGAAGATATCATGAGTGATATTATTCGCGATTTTTTCAAGATGGAGTCTGCTGGTGGTATTCTGCTAGTAATTACTGCTGCCATCGCTATGACCATTGCAAACTCTCCTCTGGCAGACGTTTATCAAAGTACGCTTCATTCTTACGTACTGGGTATGTCTGTTTCTCACTGGATTAATGACGGCCTTATGGCTGTGTTCTTCTTGTTGATAGGCTTAGAGGTTAAACGCGAATTACTTGAAGGTGCTTTAAAGTCGAAAGAAACCGCTATTTTCCCTGCCATTGCAGCGGTTGGTGGTATGTTGGCTCCGGCGCTTGTTTACGTTTTGTTTAATTCAGCTGATCCTGCAGCTATTCAAGGGTGGGCTATCCCAGCAGCAACGGATATCGCCTTTGCTCTAGGCATTATGGCTCTACTTGGTAAGCGTGTTCCTGTTAGCTTGAAAGTTTTCTTGTTAGCGCTCGCGATCATTGATGACCTTGGTGTGGTAGTCATTATTGCTCTGTTCTACACCAGTGAACTATCAACATCTGCGTTAGCCGTCGGCTTTGCGATGACTGCGTTACTGTTTTTCTTAAACTCTAAGCATGTGACTAAGTTGACTCCGTATCTTATTGTCGGATTTATTCTTTGGGTTGCAGTATTAAAGTCAGGCGTGCACGCAACATTGGCAGGTGTGGTTATTGGTTTTGCAATCCCGCTGAAAGGTGACAACGGCTCCTATTCCCCTTTGAAGCACATGGAGCATGCTCTTCATCCATACGTTGCATTTGCGATTTTACCTGTTTTCGCATTTGCTAATGCTGGTATTTCATTAGAGGGTGTTTCGCTGTCGAGTTTAGGTACGGCTCTTCCTCTTGGTATTGCGTTAGGGCTGCTTGTTGGTAAGCCGCTAGGTATCTTCTCATTCAGCTGGGCTGCGGTGAAGTTAGGCGTTGCTAAATTGCCAGAGGGTATTAACTTCAAGCATATTTTCGCGGTTTCAGTTTTGTGTGGTATCGGCTTTACGATGTCGATATTCATATCGTCGCTGGCTTTTGGTCAAGCAAACGTAGAGTTCGATACATACGCTCGCTTAGGTATCCTAATGGGGTCAACAGTCTCTGCGATTCTGGGCTATGTGCTACTTAGAATGTCACTGCCAGTTGTGCAAGAGTCTAAAGCGGGTGGGGCTAACGAGCTTAACTCTCACCATTAAGCTAAGTTAAATGAAAAGCGCCTCGTTTTTACGAGGCGCTTTTGTTTTTAACATGTAATTTGTTACTTCTCTTTAGTCGTAAATATCGTCCACTCTTCAACCACTTCTTCACTCAAACCAACCACAGTAGCGGTAACTTTTCTGTTCAAAGCGTGAGAGCTTTCGTCATCACCCTCCGCTTCTAAACGAGTCTCACCGTAACCAATAATAGAAACTCGGCCAGGATCAACATAGAAGGACAGAAGCTCGTCTTCGACAGCGTGGGCTCGTTTTTTTGATAGTTCTAGGTTGTATTCAGGGGCTCCGACTTTACTGGCAAAGCCCTGAATTTGAATCGAAGCAGACTGGTACTTATCTAAGAATTCTGCCATGGTTTGAATCTGATCAGAGAAGATAGGGTTTATCTCGTAAGAGTCATTGGCAAATAATATTCTAAGCTGACGCTCCTCTTCACTCTTCAAACGCTCCCCGCAGCCATCATTATCGACTAATGCTCCCTCTGGTGTGTTCGGGCAGATGTCTCGAGCGTTGACAACACCATCTTTATCGTCATCAGTCAAATCGGCTATTTGGTCTGCGACTGGGGTTTCTATGTATTCGAACTCATCCTCCGCTGAAGCAGTGAACATACTTGCTAAAAGCAACGAAGCCAGAGGGATAATCAATAGATTCTTCATAATCAGTACTCCACTCTTTCTGTCCATTCTTTCGGCGTGTCAACAAGCAAAGCATCAAGTAGGATGCCTGTTGCATTCATCACTCTGTATTTTGCATATTGCTCAGCATAATGAGCATCTAAATAGTCCTTTCTTGCTTCAAATAGCTCATTCTCTGTATTAAGCAAATCCAGTAAGGTTCTTTGACCAATACGATATTGCTTTTCATAGGATAAGACCGTCTCTGCTGCAGAGTCTACGTGATCAGCTAAGAAGTTTTTCTGCTGAAGCGTTAAATCCAAAGCACTCCATGATAAACGAAGGCCTTCTTCAACTTGTCGGTAGGCATCATCACGAAGATCCTTTGCCTTGTTCAACTGATATGCAGCTCGTTCTGATAGATCACTATCAGAGCCTCCATTGAACAAGTTGTATCGCATACGAATCATAGCGAGTGTTTCTTCACTTCTACCTTCATCACCACCTGCATCATCACGCCACGTTTGGCTAGCTTCAATAGAAAAAGTCGGATAAAAATTTCCTTTAGATTGTTTGTATTGAAAACGAGCTGCGTCAACATCAATCATTGATAGCTTAATGACGGGATGATTGTCGTTTGCTTGGATGATCGCATCGGTTAATGAGAGTGGCAGCTTATCTTCGTCAGCTCGCGGATAAATGAGTCCGAGTGGGTCTTGTCCTACAAGGCGCTTAAACTGGGTATGTGTGTCGACAAGGTTATTTTGTGCCGCTAGCAAGTTACCGTGTGCTTTCGCGATCCGAGCTTCAACTTGGGATACGTCTGCAGTGGATCCAATTCCAGATTCAGCCCTTCTTTTGATATCCCGGTAGATTTCTTTATGTACCGCCAAGTTGCTTTCAGACAGAGCGAGGACTTCTGTCGCTTTCACTGCGTCTAAATAGATATCTGTGACTTTAAGTGCCATGTCTGACGCGTCAGAAAGGAGTTGTAATCGAATAGACTCGGCTTCAGCCGCTGTTCTATCCATATCGTTGAGTGTTGCGGAGCCGTCCCAAATCAATTGCGTCAAACTAACGGTTGCTTCTTTTCTCGTGAGATTGGTAGTTTCTCGCGCTGTGGAATCGGCAGGATCAATTCGTTCGTATCCTATCCCAGCATCTAAATCAATACTTGGTAAGTACGCGCCACCTGCAGCAGAATTTTGCTTTACCGCGCTCTTAAACTCATTGAATACCGCTTTAATTTCAGGGTTCGTAGCTAGGGTAATCGCGACAGCTTGCTCCAAAGTTTGGGCGTAGCTTTCAAAGCTTGATAGAGCAATACAACTCGCAATCAGAGATTTTTTCCAGTTCAAGGTAGCCTCCTTAGTCATAAGTGCTAGGAACTTATGAATTAGGTTGAGAGTGTCGATGGGCGCAAACGTTAAGAAAAGCGTAGTCTAGATGAGAAGAAAATGAGAGCTAATGCATGCTTATTGGCTTTATTAATTACTTTTTTGTCAATTTTCGTTGGTACTTTCTTGCCATTGATTGGTTTGCCAGTTACTGCGCGTCTAAAGTTAACAGGATGTACTAGTTCGTTTTAACTATAGGTCATTTATTAAAGTAAGCCTTTAGTTAGTCATGCAATTGGGAAGTTTGGCGATGAATATGAACAACCTAACAACGTTTACGTTGGCAAATGCTACTGTAGTCATTGATGCTAATGGCCAATTTAGAGAGCTTGCACCAGGCGAGCAGCCTAACCCGGGAGAGGTGATTGTTGTCGGCGACAACAATGATGTGCGTTCTGATGATGGAGGCGTACCAGAATTTGCCGCTCAGTTAGTCGGTGATGATGGTGGGCTGACCGATTTAGATTTAGAAAATGAAATCGCTTCGATCTTCGAACAGATTGAACAGGGTGTCGACCCAACGCTTAACGAAGACTTCGCAACCGCGGCCGGTGGTCAAAACGGGTCAAGTCTGACAGGCTCGGGAGATATAGAGCGTACTGGGGAAGAAACGCTCGCAGAGACCTCTTTCGATACAACGGGTTTAGAATCCCAGGGTTTATCTGAAACTCAGAGTCTTTCTTTACTTGAGCTAGCAGAGGAATCATTAGCTCCTCAAGCTTTAATTGTCGGTGATGACAATGTGAGGGAAGACGAAACGGATGAGCCTTTAACGCTTAGTGGAACGCTTGTCGCGAGTGAAACGGAAGATCCTACATTTATTCCGCAGGTTGACGTTCAAGGAACTTATGGCCTCTTTTCAATTGATGAGGATGGTAACTGGACGTTTGTTGCTGACCATGCATTTGACGAACTAAACATTGGTGATCTGGTATCTGAATCTTTTGAGGTTCAGTCAAGTGATGGCACGCTTGCAACGGTAACGGTAACCATTGATGGTACTAACGACCTGCCAGAATTTGTAGAAGCTGGCTCGAATGAAAGCCCAGAACTCAGCCCGTTTAATGTCGATTCATACTCCTTTGACTACGCAGAAGGTACTGAATCTGGGGTGACCATTGGTCAAGTCGCTGCAACTGACCCAGACAACAGTGTTCTGATTTTCAGTATCTCAACTAACCTTCAAGATGGTGAGGGTAATGACCTTTATCAAATCGATCCTGACACAGGTGAAATCAGCTTGACTGATGCAGGATCTGCGGCTTATGTAAATGACTTTGAGTTGCTTGCTAACGCTCACAGTATTGTCGTAACAGTAACGGAAGGTGACGGTATTGGTGAACCACAATCTGTCGATGTTGACGTGTTCTTGAATGAGCAGAACATTGATGATAATCCCCCTGTTTTTGAAGATACCGACCCAGAAACTGGTTCGTATGCCTTTTCATATAATGAAAACTCACTTGAAAGTGATGTCATTGGTACGGTGTCTGCGGTGGATAGTGATGGAGAAAATGTTACCTACAGCATTACAGGCAATGTCACCAACGATGCAGATGAGCCACTGTTTGAAATCGATTCGGTTTCGGGTGAAATCAGCCTAACGGCAGCGGGTGTGGCGGCGTTCACCAATGATTATGAGTTGGCAGCGAATGT